>JBEQAH010000032.1:0-11670 GCA_041640435.1 bacterium
AGGGTGGAGGGCTGCGCCCGCTGGAGGTGCGTGTAGCCCGGCATCCACGCCTCGCGGAACGCCGCCGCCTGCTCCCGCCACACCTCCTGCAACGCCACCGCCCGGGCCACCAGGTCCCGCAGCGCGTCGCGAACGTACAGCCGCAGGGCGGTGGACACCTGGTCGTTGCGGCTGCGCGCGGTGTGCAGGCGCCCCGCAGCTTCGCCCACCCGCTCCCGCAGCACCCGCTCGATCCAGGTGTGCACGTCCTCGTCCTCCCCGGAGACCACCAGCCGCCCCTCCTCCACGTCCCGCAGCATCCCGGAAAGGCCACCGAGCACCGCCTCCGCGTCGGGACGGGGTAGGACCCCACACTCCGCCAGCATTCGGGCGTGGGCCAGGGAGCCCACGAGGTCGTGGCGCGCCAGCCGTCGGTCGAAGGGGAAAGATGCTGTGAACCGGTGCAGGGTGGGATCCAGCTCCTCCCCGAACCGGCCGCCCCACAGTCTTGCGCTGCGCGGGGCCTCTTCCATGCGCCGGCTAGCCGCCCACCCCTTCCTCCACCCTCAGGTCCCGCACCTCGGGGTGCACCGCGGCGTACACCCGGGTCGGGAGCCCGAACAGCTGGATGAAGCCCTCCGCGTGCCGCTGGTCGTAGGCGGCGTCTTCCCCGAAGGTGGCCAGGTCTCTCCGGTAGAGGGAGTGCGGCGAGGAACGCGCCACCGCTAGACACGAACCCTTGAACAGCTTGACGGTGACCGTGCCGGTGACGTACCGGTGGGACACCTCCAGGAACCCGTCCAGAGCCGCGCGCAGGGGAGAATACCACTGGCCGTAGTACACCAGCTGCGCGTACCGGGAACCGATGAGCTCCTTGAAGTGCAGGGTATCCCGGTCCAGCGTCAACGCCTCCAGGTCCCGCAACGCCACGAGCAGTACGGTGCCCGCGGGCGTCTCGTACACCCCCCGGCTCTTCATCCCCACCAGGCGGTTCTCCACCACGTCCACCCGACCGACGCCGTGGGCGCCCGCGATGGCGTTCAGCGACTCCACCAGGGTGGCGGGGGTCATGCGGACCCCATCCAGGGCCACGGGGAAGCCGGATTCGAAGGTGATCTCCACGTACCGGGGCGCATCCGGCGCATCCTCCGGGTCCACCGTGAGTTGGAACATGCCCGCAGGGGGCATGGCGGCCGGGTCCTCCAGCACTCCACCCTCGTAGGAGGTGTGCCACAGGTTCTGGTCGATGCTGTAGGGCTTCTCCGGCGTGGCGCTCACCGGGATCCCGTGCCGCTGCGCATAAGCGATCTCGTCCTCGCGGCTGCGGAGTTCCCACTCCCGCCAGGGCGCGATCACCCGCAGCTGCGGCGCCAGGGCCTGGTAGGCCAGCTCGAACCGCACTTGGTCGTTGCCCTTGCCCGTGCAGCCGTGGGCCAGGGCGTCGCACCCTGTGCGCAGCGCGACCTCCACCTGCACCCGGGCGATGAGGGGGCGAGCCAGGGCGGTGCCCAGCAGGTAGCGGCCCTCGTACACCGCTCCCGCCCGGAGGGCGGGGAACAGGTAGTCGCGGGCGAACTCCTCCCTGACCCGCACCACGTGGCAGCTGGAAGCCCCGCTCGCTAGCGCCTTCTGGCGGATGGCGTCGAAGTCCTCCACCTGGCCCACGTCCGCCACCACCGCCACCACCTCGCACCCGTAGCGCTCCCGCAGCCACGGGACCATGACGGAGGTGTCAAGCCCGCCCGAGTACGCCAGCGCCACCTTCCTCACGGCGCTCATCTTCCTCACCTCGCTTCCGGGACCGCGGCCACCGCGTCCAGGGCCTGCCCGAGGATCTCCACCGCCCGGTCCACCTCTTCCGCGGAAACCACAAGCGGGGGGGCCAGGCGTAACGTCTGGGGCCGCACCGCGTTCACCAACAACCCCCGCTCCCGGCAGGCGTCCACAACCCGCGCGGCGTCCGCCCGCAGGTCCACCGCCACGAGCAGCCCCATCCCCCGCACTTCAGCCACCGCCGGGTGACGGGATGCCAGCTGGCGCAGATTCCCCGCCAGCCGCTCCCCCATCCGGCGCGCGTGCTCGATGAGGCCCTCGGCCTCCAGAGTCTCCAGGACCGCACAGGCCGCGGTCGCAGCCAGCGGGTTGCCACCGAAGGTGGAACCGTGGTCTCCGGGTTCGAAACTGCACGCCACCTCCTCCCGGGCGAGCACGGCGCCCACGGGCACCCCGCCCCCCAGTCCCTTGGCCAGGGTGACCACGTCCGGCCGCACGCCATAGCTCTGGAAGGCGAACCACCGGCCCGTGCGGCCCACGCCCGTCTGCACCTCGTCCAGCATGAACAGAACCTGCCGCTCGCGGCACAGGCGCTCTAGGCCCTGCAGGTAGTCGGGGTGGGCGGGCACGACCCCGCCCTCGCCCTGCACCGGCTCCATGAGCACCGCACAGGTCCTCTGGCCCACGGCCTGCTCCGCGGCGTCCAGGTCGTTGAAGGGGACGAACCGGAAGCCCTCCGGCAGGGGTTCAAACCCCTTCTGGTAGCGGGGGTTGCCCGTGGCCGCCACGGTGGCGAGGGTACGGCCGTGGAAGCTGTTGTGGGCCACCACGATCTCGTACGCGTCGGGGTCCTTGCAGCGCTTCGCCCACTTGCGGGCCAGCTTGATGGCTGCCTCGTTCGCCTCGGCACCGCTGTTGCAGAAGAAGGCGCGGTCCAGCCCCGATCGCTCCACCAGGAGCTTCGCCGCCCGGGCCTGTTCCGGGATGTGGTACAGGTTGGACACGTGCACGCAGCGGTTCAGCTGCTCGGTGACCGCCCGCACCCAGGCCGGGTGCGCGTGGCCGAGGCTCGTCACCGCGATCCCCGCCACAAAGTCCAGGTACTCCCGGCCCTCGAGGTCCCACAGGCGCACGCCCCGGCCTCGGGCGAACGCCACCGGCTGGCGCCGGTACGTGGGCATGAGGTAGCGGTCCGACCACTCCAGCACGGTGTGGGTGTCCATCACGCCTCCCCGTTGCGGCGGCGGATCATGGTCCCGATCCCAGTGTCGGTGAACAGCTCCACCAGCAGCCCGTGAGGGGTCTCCGCGCCGATGATGTGGGCGCTGCGGACCCCACCCTCCAGCGCCGTCAGGCACGCCTCCACCTTGGGGATCATGCCCCGCGACACCACCCCTTCGGTGATGAGGGTGCGCGCGGCCTCGGGGGTCAGCTCGGACAACAGCTCCCGGCTGCCGTGTTCGGTCTCCCGGTAGATCCCCTCCACGTCCGTGAGGACGATCAGCTTGTCCGCCCGCAGGGCCACCGCCAGCGCCGCGGCCGCGCTGTCCGCGTTGAGGTTGTAGCTGATGCCGTCCGGGCCATAGCCCACGGAGGCGACCACGGGCAGATACCCCGCGTCCAGGAGGACCGTGACCAGCTCGGGTTCCACCTGCGTGACCTCCCCCACCAGCCCCAGGTCCACGCCCGGTGAGTGCTTGCGGGCCCGCAACAGCGCCCCATCCTTTCCGCACAACCCCACCGCGCGGCCGCCCGCGCGCTCCACCAGGGTGACCAGGTGCTTGTTCACTCGGCCTGCCAGCACCATCTCTACGACCTCCATGGTCTGCTCGTCGGTGACCCGCAGGCCGTTCACAAAGCGCGTCGGCATACCTAACCGCTCCAGGACCCGGGTGATCTCCGGACCCCCGCCGTGGACGAGCACGGGTCGCACCCCGGCGCGCTGCAACAGTACCAGGTCCTCCGGCAGCGTCCCCACAGACGGCGCCTCCAGCACGCTGCCGCCGAACTTCACCACCACCGTGCGGCCCTTCCAGGCCGCCACGTACCGGAGAGCTTCCGCCAGCGAACGGCCCAGGCTCTGAGGCGGCGTGGCCAAGATCCTCACCGCTCCTCCCGTCCTCATGTGATGTAGCTGCCGTTGATGCGGACGTACTCCTCGCCCAGGTCACACGTCCACACGCGCGCACTGCCGGACCCCAGGCCCAGGTGCACCCGGATCCTCACCTCCTCGCGCCGCAGCGCCGCCGCGGCCCGGTCAAACACACCCTCCACCCCGAGCCCGTCCCGCACCACTTGGACGTCTCCAAACCACACCGCCACCCGCCGCTCGTCCACCTCCGCGCCCGAGTAGCCTACCGCAGCGACCACCCGGCCCCAGTTGGGCTCCCCGCCGTGCAGCATGGTCTTCACCAGCAAAGAGGTGGCGATGGCGAACGCTGCCCGTTCCGCGTCGCGCTCGTCCGCGGCACCCTCCACCACCACCTCCACCAGCCGCTGCGCCCCCTCCCCGTCCCGCACCACCATCCGCGCTAGGTCCTGAGCCACCGCGGTGAGCGCCTGCGTGAACCGCTCCAGGTCCTCTCCCCCCTCCACCGTGGGAGCGCCCGCGCGGCCGTTGGCCAGCACCACCACGGTGTCGTTGGTGCTCGTGTCGCCGTCCACCGTGATCCGGTTGAAGGATTCAGCCACCGCGCGCGAGAGCGCTTCCCGCAGCACGGGCGCGGGAACCGACGCGTCCGTGGTCAGAAAACACAGGGTGGTGGCAAGCCGGGGGTGGATCATCCCCGCTCCCTTGGCCATCCCGCCCACCGTCACCGGCACCCCACCCACCGCGGTCATGACCGCAGAGGTCTTGGGGAAGGCGTCCGTGGTCAGGATGGCCTCGGCGGCCTCTTCTCCCGAGCGGGACAGGGCGGCGGCTGCCAAGGGGATTCCGCGCCGGATGGCGTCCATGGGGAGCGGCACGCCGATCACGCCCGTGGAGGCCACGAGCACCTCCTCCGGGGCAATCCCCAGGGCGGCGGCGGTGCGCTCCGCCATCTCCCGGGTATCCCGCCAGCCCCGTTCGCCTGTGCACGCGTTGGCGTTCCCGCTGTTCACCACCACGGCCCGCGCCACACCCCGGCGCACCACCTCCTGGCACCACAGCACCGGTGCGGCCTTGACCCGGTTGGTGGTGAACACCCCCGCCACCGACGCGGGCCCATCGGAAACCACCAGCGCCAGGTCGCGTTTGCGCTGCTTAATCCCGCAGTGCACACCACTCGCCAAGTACCCCCGGGGCGCGGTCACCCCGCCGGAGGTGCGCTGCCACGAGGACGCTTGGGTGATCATCGGCCACCTCGCACACAGGGCTAGGGGAAGACCGCGGGAGCCCACAGGCCCTCGGACTCCGGCCGCCCGAACATCACGTTCAGGTTCTGCACCGCCTGTCCCGCCGCGCCCTTCACCAGGTTGTCCAGGGCGGCCACGGCTACGGCCAGCCTGCGGTCCTGGTCCACCCGCACCGCCACGTCGCAGAAGTTGGAGGCGTACGTAGCCTTCGTCTGGGGGAGCTCGTCGCGCAGCACCCGCACGAACGGCTCCCCGCGGTAGGCTTCCTCGTACGCCGCCAGCGCCTCCTCCTGCGAGGTGGGCCGGGCGAGGGGGACGTAGCAGGTGGCCAGGATCCCCCGCGTCATGGGGATCAGGTGGGGTGCGAACAACACCCGCACAGGCACCCCCGCGTCCTCCAGCGCCTGCTCGATCTCGGGCTGGTGCCGGTGCACACCCACGCTGTAGGGGCGGACGTTCTCGTTCACCTCTCCAAAGTGGGTACCGGGGGAGGGGCTGCGGCCGGCGCCTGAGACTCCGGACTTGGCATCCACCACCACCGGCCCCGCCAGCAGGCCCGCCTGCGCCAAGGGGGCCAGGGCCAGGACCGCGGCGGTCGGGTAACAGCCGGGGTTGGCCACGAGCTGTGCGGTCCGAATCTGAGCCCGGTACAGCTCCGTGAGGCCGTACACCGCGCGCGCCAGCCAGTCCTGCGCCGTGTGCTCCTGCTTGTAGTACCGCGCGTACAGCCCGGGATCCCGCAGCCGGAAGTCCGGCCCCAGGTCCACCACGCGGGCTCCCGCCTCCAGCACCGCGGGGGCCGCCTCCAGGGCCAGGCCGTGCGGCAGCGCCAGGAAGACCACGTCCGAGTCTCTGCCCACCCGCGCGAAGTCCACCGCCTCAAGGGGCTTTGCCACCACGGCCCTCAGGTTCGGGAATACCGTGTCGATGGCCCGGCCCTGGTGCTGGGCCGCGGTGAGGTGCACCACCTCCACCGCGGGGTGGGAGGCCAGCAGCCGCACCAGCTCTCCCCCCGTGTACCCGGAGGCCCCCAGCACGCTCGCGCGGATCCCCATGCGCATCAGTATCCACTGATTTGCATGAGAATTCAACCCCGGCGGGCGGCGGGCTCAACGGGATCCCCGGCGGGCTTGCGCGCAGCCGCTCCCCGCGCAGGCCCCTGCGGTTCACCCGAGTGGTGGGGAAGCCGCACGGAGCGGCTCCCGCCACGTCAAACCCGTTGGAAGAGACGAAAAGCACGTCCTGCGCTGGATCCCCAATCGAGTAGGCGGAGGCCTACCGATCCAGGCCTGCTGCGAAGATTGCCGCCTCCAACATGGCCCGGGTGCCGTTGGAGAACGCGCGGGAGTGCACCCCAGCGCCCGGAGCCGAAAGAGGGCTGGCGCGGCGTCGGGAAAGCCGGGAGGTGCAGGTATCCCCCAGAAGCTCGTGGGCCAGGCCCGGGAGGCGCAGCGCCTCGCAGGCGAACTCCAGTCTAAGGAAGCTCCGGGATCAAACAGCGTACCGCGGGCGCCGAAATCCACCTCACCCGGACTCCACCTCCCCCGGGTACAGCTCGGGCAAGCGGCGCAGCAACAGCTCCGCCAGCAAGGGGACCGGGAGGCCCACCACGTTCCAGAAGTCGCCCTCCACAGCCCTCACGAACGCCGAAGCCCTGCCCTGGATCGCGTATCCGCCCGCGCGGCCGCGCCACTCGCCGCTGCGCACGTAGGCGTCGATCTCCCGGTCCTCCAGGGCGCGGAACCGGACCCGGGTCTCTTCGTGGTGGAGCTCTTCCCACTCCTCGGTCACCAGGCACAGACCGGAGACCACCGTGTGCGTGCGGCCGGACAGAGCGCGCAGCACACCCGCCGCCTCCTCGGCCGTGGACGGCTTCCCCCACGTGCGGCCGTCCAGCACTACGGTGGTGTCCACGCCCAGCACCGGACGTCCCTGTGCCTGCGGTCGCACCGAATGCGCCTTCCCCCGCGCGTGCCCGCGCACCATCGCAACAGGGTCTCCCGAGGGGTCGTCGTCCTCCCGGTAGCTGGGTGCGAGCATCACGAAGGGGATCCCCAGCTGGGCCAGGATGGCCCGCCGCTGGGGAGAGGTGGACGCCAGCACTAGATGAGGCTTCACCGACATCACGCCACCGAGTGTACCGCGGCAGGGGCCCGTGGGGGTGGAGGCGAACAATGTCCAGGTGATCCTTGACGCGCTGTTGCCCCCGTGCTCCCTGCGCCAGGTCCCGCGGCTGGCCCGCCGCGCGGAGGAGCTCGGGGTGCGGTGCCTGTGGAGCACCGAGACCCAGCACGACCCCTTTCTGCCCGGGCCCCTCGTCTTCGAACACACCCAGAAGCTCACGTTCGGCACCGCGGTGGCCATCGCCTTTGCCCGCAGCCCGGCCACCCTCGCGTACACCGCTTGGGACCTGGCGCGGACAAGCGGCGGGCGGTTCATCCTCGGGCTCGGCACACAGGTCAAGGCCCACGTGGAGCGCCGGTTTGGAATGCCCTGGCCCGAGTCGGTGGTGGGCAAGCTGCGGGAGCAGATCCTGGCCATCCGGGCCTTTTGGCGGTGCTGGCAGACCGGAGAACCGTTGCGGTTTGAAGGCCGCTACTACCGGCTAAACCTCATGTCTTTCTTCTTCAACCCCGGATCCATCGAGCATCCAGACATCCCCATCTACCTGGCGGGCGTGAACACGGGGCTCGTGCGGCTCGCCGGCCAGGTGGCCCAGGGCTTCCACGTCCACCCCCTGCACAGCGCGGACTATCTGCGCAAGGTGATCCTGCCCGCGCTGGAGGCAGGCGCCGCCGGGGCAGGACGCCGAAGGTCGGACGTCCTGGTGTCGGCCAGCTGCTTCGTCGCCACCACAGAACCGGAGGTGGAGTTCGTTCGGTCTCAGATCGCCTTCTACGCGTCCACGCCGTCCTATCGCGGGGTCCTCGCCCTGCACGGCTGGGAGGACGTGGCGCGGGAGCTGTCGCGGCTCGCGGCAGCTCAGCGGTGGGAGGAGGCGCCGCGCCTCGTCACGGAGGAGATGGTACAGACCTTCGCGGTGGTCTCCGACCTGGCCGGCCTCCGCCGTGCGCTGCTCGCCCGGTACGCCGGGCTTGCGGACCGCCTCACCCCCTACCTCTCCTTCGACCCCGAAGGCCGGCCGGACCTGTGGGCGCACCTCGCCTCCGGTTTCGGGTAACGGCTTTCCCCGGCACAGGTACCCCACTGGCCCTTCTCCAGCACGTGGCCCTGGTCCGCCACCCGGAGGACCCTGCATGGCGTCCGCCACCTCCCGCACTGCTGCGGGCGCCATCCCCGTGGTGCGCTCCTCCAGCAGGAGCCGACGTGGAACGGCATCACGTGGAAGCGCCTCAGCGCGCCCCCGGTGGAGCGGGCCATCGAATCCCCGCACGACTCGATCTGCATCCCCATCTGCCAAGATTGCCAAGCAGATCCGCAGCGGGAGAGCCACCGTTGTGCCTCGCCCCAGTGATCCTCAATAGGCCCGGACGCGAAGCTGTACGTAAGCTGTGTAGTCAAGCCCACTGCCTGCTACGCGATAAGCACGCTCACCGCCGCGCTTCCACTCGGCAGGAGGGAGCTTGACGACCGTCCCGGCAACGTCGTGGCCACCGGACTTCTCGTAGATCTCTTCGCCGCCGCAGTTCAATGGGGTGAATGAGTTCAGGCCCAGCACGAGATCTCTTAGGGCAAACACTCCGCCCGAGTCGCAGTCCAGCACAGTGATCCAGATCTCGAGCTCTTCGCCGCCGCCCACCCCGCTCAGTACCACTTCGATTCCGATCTCAACGGTCGTTTCGGAGTCCACGTTCTGCGTTCCCGATGCCGGCCAGTGTGCCACTCTCGCCGGATCCGTGCCTGGCGAAGAGGTAGACCATCCAGTCTCCGGGGCTTGCACGGTTGCCGTCCGCGTGCACCCGGATGCGATCGAGCCGGACGGTCACGACCCAGCGAAGCTGCTCTGCGGAGAATGTGCGGCAGTTATCCGTGTAATCGGATTCCTCCACGCGGCGGTCGGGGTTGATGCAAAACTCCAGCCGCACCAGTTTACGGGGGTTCCCTTGGTAGCCGGCCGTCCAATCTTCTGGCCCTCCTTTCCTGCGTCGATTCGTGCGAAGCTCGTCATCGCGGCCACGCCCTCGTGGCTCTGCACGCCGTCAACGTACTGCACCTGCATCCGGTAACGCAGCTCCCCGGGCCGCTTGTGCGCTGTACCGGCGTTGTATACGCGAAAGCGCATCTCGCCCTTCACGTACGCCAAGCGGCTCACCCGCAGGTTCGGTGTGCCCGGGCGTAGTGATGGCGTGAGTGTGGTAGTTTAAGTCAAGCTAAGGGGCTGCCAGAGGTTCCGTCAACAGGTGTGTAAATGCTCACACGGCGGCCTGCTCCCTGGTGCCCCCCAACGCTCATCGTAGCGCACTCCGGCGGCACCATGAGCATCTCCCAGAGCACCGCTGTGGCGCGCGACCTTCTTGAACCGCATGGCCGCGTCCGTGCGCAGCCGCAACGCGGCGAGGGGTGATTCGACCAAGTTTTGTGGTGCGTAGGTGGTGCCAATGCTCCCTGGGGTACCGGCAAAACGTCACCATCCGCTCCCAGCCCCGCCCCAGCGTCCTGCTGCCTTCCCATACCCGTGGCGCCGCAGCGGTCGATCCCGCATGCGACGCGGAGGCGCGTCGGACCCCAACTGCTCCGCGGGACCCGGTTCCCTGTACACTGGGCGTGGGAGGCGCCGCCCCGGCCTCCCGACGACCCGCGCCAGAGGGGAACGATGAGTGTGCAGCTGAAGAAGTGGACGGTCGAGGAGTACGAGCGGCTCGTGGCCCTGGGAGCCCTGACCGAGAACGACCGCGTGCAGCTCGTGGAAGGGGAGATCGTGGAGATGAGCCCGCAGAACGCGCCACACATGACGGCCGTGCACTTGACCTACGAAACGCTGCGCGCGCTCCTCCCGCCAGGGCATACCGTGCGGGTGCAGGGCCCTCTGACACTTAGTCCCGACTCCGAGCCCGAACCCGACGTGGCGGTGGTCCGGGGCGGCCCCCGCGACTACCGACACCGACACCCCGGCCCAGGAGACACCCTCCTGGTGGTGGAGGTTGCAGACTTCACCCTCTCCTTCGACCGGGAGCGCAAGGCGAGGGTGTACGCAGGAGCCGGAATCCCCGAGTACTGGATCCTCAACCTCAATGACCGCGTGCTGGAGGTCTACCGGGAGCCACAGGGAGGAGAGTACAGGATCAGCGTAGTCCAGCGGGAAGGAGAGTCCGTGACCCCCCTCTTCCGTCCGGACGCGCAAATCCCGGTCGGAGATCTGCTGCCCTGATCTCCCCTACTGCCAGTCCCTCCAGGCCCGGGCCTGAGCGGGAGGTCCGGGCTACGGGAGGCTCTCACGGGGTTCCCGCGTACCACCGCGAGCCCTGAGCTTTGAGACCTTGACGCGCATCCGCAGCGGGCCACTCCGAGCCCCAAGCCGCACCGGGAGATCCTGGCCTGGCTCCTCCGGTCCTCTCGGAGCCGACCTCCCGCAAGTACCCGCGGTGGGTGCCTCATCGTCGTCCCGCACGATGTTCCGGTTCACCGTCTCGCCGGTCCAGTGCGTCAGGTCCTGCATCACGGGCAGGGCGGCGGCCCGGCATCGCGGCACGGACGCGCCGTCGGACCCCAACTGCTCCGCGGGACCCGGTTCCCTGTACACTGGGCGTGGGAGGCGCCGCCCCGGCCTCCCGACGACCCGCGCCAGAGGGGAACGATGAGTGTGCAGCTGAAGAAGTGGACGGTCGAGGAGTACGAGCGGCTCGTGGCCCTGGGAGCCCTGACCGAGAACGACCGCGTGCAGCTCGTGGAAGGGGAGATCGTGGAGATGAGCCCGCAGAACGCGCCACACATGACGGCCGTGCACTTGACCTACGAAACGCTGCGCGCGCTCCTCCCGCCAGGGCATACCGTGCGGGTGCAGGGCCCTCTGACACTTAGTCCCGACTCCGAGCCCGAACCCGACGTGGCGGTGGTCCGGGGCGGCCCCCGCGACTACCGACACCGACACCCCGGCCCAGGAGACACCCTCCTGGTGGTGGAGGTTGCAGACTTCACCCTCTCCTTCGACCGGGAGCGCAAGGCGAGGGTGTACGCAGGAGCCGGAATCCCCGAGTACTGGATCCTCAACCTCAATGACCGCGTGCTGGAGGTCTACCGGGAGCCACAGGGAGGAGAGTACAGGATCAGCGTAGTCCAGCGGGAAGGAGAGTCCGTGACCCCCCTCTTCCGTCCGGACGCGCAAATCCCGGTCGGAGATCTGCTGCCCTGATCTCCCCTACTGCCAGTCCCTCCAGGCCCGGGCCTGAGCGGGAGGTCCGGGCTACGGGAGGCTCTCACGGGGTTCCCGCGTACCACCGCGAGCCCTGAGCTTTGAGACCTTGACGCGCATCCGCAGCGGGCCACTCCGAGCCCCAAGCCGCACCGGGAGATCCTGGCCTGGCTCCTCCGGTCCTCTCGGAGCCGACCTCCCGCAATGATGGAACACAGGGCCAGGGCGAGGATCGCACCTTCAGCTTGGCCCGGAGTTCCTGAGGGCCGCCC
>JBEQAH010000033.1:0-11445 GCA_041640435.1 bacterium
CACGCCGTGTAGCAGTGCGCGCCACACCGGCCCCGGATGGGCGCGCAGCGCCGCCAGCGCCTCCTCGGCCTCAAGCTCGCCCGGCTTGGGGCGCGGGTCCGCAGGCGGCGGCGCGTACAAGAGGCCGGCCAGCAGGGGCCGCACCCGCGACCGCTGGGGCGGCACCGGCCGGGCGACGCCCACCACGCGGCGGTCGTGCACCAGCACGAGGTTCGCGTGCTTGCCCATGGGCTCCGCCACAAGGTGCCACACCCCATCGGGCGCTTCGAAATCGAACTGCACCAGCCGTTCGAAAGGGACGTGGTGGACTTGGACGAGTCGAGCCCCCGAAAGCCGGGCCCGCACCAGGTCAGCGAAGGCGTGCGGTTCACCTCGGGCAGGGGCGCGCCACAGGTGCACCCGTGCCCACCGCGGATCCGCGCTCACCAGCAGGGATCCCGCGCGACCATGCAGCACCACCTCGTGCGGCCCCCCGCTCTCCGCCCGCAAGACCCGCAGCGGGAGCAAAGGCTGCACCTCGCGAACCACCGCGGCCAGGACCACGCTGTCGAAGGTCGCCTCAGGTGCGGGTGGCATCCGGGGCTTATCATACTAGTGCCGGCTGGCGGGAGGGTGTCCGTGGTCCGCAGCATGACGGGGTACGGAGCGGGTGAGGCCCGCACCGACGGCGAGAGGTGGTTCGTGGAGGTGCGCTCCACCAACCACCGCTTCCTGGACGTGGTGGTGCGCCTGCCCAAAGACCTGGGGGCCCTGGAGGACCGGGTGCGGACCGCTGTGGCCTCGCGGGTGGTGCGCGGCCGGGTGGAGGTGTCCGTGGTTCGGGACACCTCGCGGAGGCCCAGGTCGGTCTTCGTGGACACCGAGCTTGCCCGCCGCTACGGCCAGGCGCTGGAGGAGCTGCGGCAGGCTTTAGGCCTGCAGGAGGCGCTCAGCCTGTCCGCGATCCTCTCCCTGCCCGACGTGGTGCGGGTGGAGGAGCCACCTCAGGATGTGGAGGCCACCTGGGACGCCCTCAGGCCCGCGGTGGAGCAAGCTGTGGAGCAGTTCCTGTCCACGCGGCGGGCCGAGGGGGCGAGGCTGCAGGAGGAACTCGGGAGTGGGCTGGCGCGGTTGGAGGAGTGGGTCGGCCGCGTGGAAGCGCGGGCGCAGGATGTCCCGCGGACGTACGCGCAACGGCTGCGCCAGCGGGTGGCGGACCTGCTGCGGGCGCTGGAAGTGCCTCACCCTCCGGACGAGGCGCGCTTGGCCACCGAGGTGGCGGTCTTCGCGGACCGGTGCGACGTGCGGGAGGAGCTGGTGCGGCTGCGCAGCCACCTGGATCAGGCCCGCGCCCTTCTTGCGGAGGAGGACGGTGCGGTGGGCCGCAAGCTGGAGTTCCTCCTGCAGGAGATGGGCCGCGAGGTGAACACCGTGGGGTCCAAGGCCCAGGACCTGGAGGTGACCCGCGCGGTCCTCGAGATGAAGTCCCAGTTGGAGGCCATGCGGGAGCAGGTGCAGAACGTGGAGTGAGGCCATGGAGCCGAAACTCATCCACATCGGCTTCGGGAACATGGTGGCCGCACACCGTATCGTCGCCATCGTGAGCCCCGACAGCGCGCCCATCAAGCGCATCATCCAGGAGGCCCGCGAGAACGGGTCCCTCATCGACGCCACGTACGGGCGGCGCACGCGGGCGGTGGTGATCACCGACAGCGGGCACGTGGTGCTGTCCGCGGTCCAGCCGGAGACGGTGGCCCACCGGTTTCTGACCCGGGAGACGGAGGAAGCCGCCGAACAGCGGTAGGGGTCACCGTAAACGTGCTCCCGACGAACACACCTGGCCGTCCGCCCCTGCAGGGTGAGGAGGGTTGATGATCGTCACCGTGAGCGGCCTCATCGCCAGCGGGAAGACCACCCAGGCTCGGGCGCTCGCAGCGCGTCTGGGGCTCAGGTACCTGTCCGCGGGTGAGGTGATGCGCCGGTGGGCTCAGGAGCGCGGGGTGAACCTACTCCGCTTTTCGGAGATGGCGGAGCGGGACCACACCATCGACCGCGAGCTCGACCGGCTGCAGGTGGAGATGGCGCGGGAGGGGAATGCGGTGGTCGACTCCCGGCTGAGCGGCTGGTTCGTCCCCGCGGCGATGAAGGTGTGGCTGCGGGCGCCGCTTGAGGTGCGCGCGCAGAGGGTGGCGGAGCGAGAGGGCGTAGATCCCCGGGTGGCTTTGGAAGAGCTGCAGCGGCGGGAGGCCAGCGAACGCCGTCGCTACCGCGCCATCTACGGCATCGACCTCGACGACCTGTCGCCTTACCACGTGGTGGTGGACACGCACCGGTGGGCGCGGGACGAGGTGACCGCGGCCCTGGAATCCCTCGCCCGGGCCCTGATGGAGCGGCCGGCGTGACGGATTTGGAGGTGGTGGTGGGCGTGTGCGGCGGCGTGGCCGCCTTCAAAGCCGCGGCGTTGGTGAGCGCGCTGCGCCGCGAGGGGGCGCTGGTGTCCGTGGTGCTCACCCGCTCCGCGCGGCGGTTCGTGGGCGAGGCCACCTGGAGGGCGCTGTCGGGCCGTCCCGTGCTCACGAACCTGTGGGTGGGCGGTCACGAGCCCGAGCCTCACGTGGCTCTGGGGGAGCGGGCGGAGGCGGTGGTGGTGGCACCGGCGACCGCGCACACCATGGCCAAGCTGGCCCTGGGCCTTGCGGACGACCCCGTGTGCGCGGTGGTGCTCGCCACCCGCGCACCCGTCCTCGTGGCCCCAGCCATGGCGGAGCCCATGTGGCTGCACCCTGCCACGCAGCGCAACGTCCAGACCCTCCGGGAGTACGGATACCGGTTCGTGGGCCCGAACTTCGGTCGGCTGGCCTCCGGGCGGGAGGGCTGGGGGCGAATGGCGGAGCCCGAGGAGATCCTCGAGGCCCTCCGCGGACTGGTCCGGCCTGCCCGCAGCCCTTGACCCACGTGTTCGCCCTGGTCCTTCCGGACGTGGCGGCTGGCTTCGCCGGCCCCTTCACCTACGCGCTCCCCCCCGAGCTCGGACCCGTCCACGTGGGTAGCCGCGTTTTGGTTTCGCTCGCGGGCCGGCCGGTAGCTGGGTGGGTGGTGGGCTTCGAGGAAGCACCGCCCGAGGCGGCGGTGGTCCCGGTCCGGGAAGTGCTGGAACGGGAGCCTCTGTTCGAGGCGGAGATGTGGGAGCTGTCGCGATGGGTGGCGGACCGCTACCTGGCGAGCCCCCGCGACGCCGTGCGCTGCCTGGTGCCGCGAGCCGCCGTGACACGAATCCGGCGGGTGGTCCAGCTGGTGGCGGATCCGCCACCTGAGGTGGTCGCGGGCGCGGGCGCTCTGGTGGAGCACCTCAGGGCAGGCCCGCAGCCGGAGCCGGAGGTTGTGAGGAGGTTCGGCGCTGCGTCGGTGCGCCGCCTGGAGCGCGCGGGCTACCTGCGGCGGGACCTCGTGCGGGCTGCCCCGGAGGTGAAGCCCGCGGTGGAACGCCTCCTCCGCCTGGCGGTCCCGGCAGAAAGCGCCTGGCCGCTCGTGGACCGGTGGCGCCGCCGGGCGCCCAGGCGCGCAGCAGCGCTCGAGCGGTTGCTGCGCCAGGGGGAGGTGGCGCGGGCTGATCTCGCGGCCGCTGCGGGTGAGGCCGCGGTGCGAGCCCTCGTCTCCTCCGGCCTGGCTTCTGAGGTTGAGGTGGAGCGGCCCCGAGACCCCCTGCGGGAAAGCTACCGGGAGGTGGGGCCGGCTCCGCAGCTCACCGACGATCAGCAGGCCGCTCTCTCCGCCGTGGTGAGTTCGATGCGCGAGCGCAGCCACCGCGTGTTTCTCCTGCACGGCGTCACGGGGAGCGGCAAGACGGAGGTGTACCTGCGCTGCGCGGCCGAGGCGGTGGCGCAGGGAGGCCAGGTGCTCGTGCTTGTGCCCGAGGTCTCCCTGGCACCCCAAACCGTGGCGCGGTTCCTGGGACGGTTCGGCGAGCGCGTGGCGGTGCTGCACAGCCACCTGGGGGAGGGCGAGCGCTACGACACGTGGAGGGGGCTGCGCCAGGGACGCTACGACATCCTCGTGGGTACCCGATCCGCGGTGTTCGCGCCGCTCGGGCGCTTGGCCCTGGTGGTGGTGGACGAGGAGCACGAGGGTGCCTTCAAGCAGCCACAAAGCCCCCGGTACCACGCGCGGGAGGTGGCGGTGGAGCGCGCGCGGCGCGCCAGCGCCCCCGTGCTGCTGGGCAGTGCCACCCCATCCGCGGAGTCGTTGTGGCTCGCCAGGGAAGGCCGGTGGGTCTACCTGCACCTGGGCCGCCGCGTAGGAGACCGGCCCCTGCCCGAGGTCCAGGTGGTGGACATGCGGTCGGAGGATCCCCGGTCTGTGTTCAGCCGCGCCCTCCAGCAGGCGCTGCGCGCGCACCTGGCGCGGGGAGACCAGGTCCTCCTGTACGTGAACCGACGCGGCTACGCAGCCGCCCTGGTGTGCCGGGAGTGTGGATACGTGCCGCGGTGCAGCCGTTGCGCGGTGTCCCTGACCTTCCACCTGATCAGCCGGACCCTGCGGTGTCACTACTGCGGGAGGGTCCTGCGGGCGCCGAGTACATGCCCCTCGTGCGGAGGAGTGCGCCTGCGGCCGTACGGACCCGGGACCCAGCGAGTGGAGGAAGAGGTGCGGGCGCTGTTCCCGGGCCTCTCCGTTGCCCGCGCAGACCGGGACACGCTCAGCCGTCGCGGGGCCCACGCGCGCCTGGTCGACGCGCTGCGGAGAGGCGAGGTGCGCGTGCTGGTGGGGACCCAGGTGGTGGGCAAGGGGCTCGACCTGCCGGAGATGGGGCTTGTGGGGGTGGTCTCGGCGGACGTGGCGTTGTCCCTGCCGGACTTCCGCGCCGGTGAGCGCAGCCTGCAGCAGCTGGTGCAGGTGGCGGGCCGCGCGGGCCGCGGGGACCGCCCTGGCCGCGTGGTGGTCCAGACCTACCAGCCCGACCACCCTGCGGTACGCGCCGCAGCCTCCCACGACGTGCTGGGGTTCTACCACTCCGAATGGGCGGAGCGGCGCCGGCTGCGCTACCCGCCGTTTGCTGCTCTCGCCCGGGTGCTGGTGCAAAGCGCGCGGGAAGCCGATGCGGAAGCCGCGGGGCGCGCCCTGGCCGAGCGGCTTGAGGGCGTGGAGGTGCTGGGCCCGGCGCCGGCGCCGCTCAGCCCCCTGCGGGGCCACTACCGTTGGCACCTACTGGCGCGGGGAGATCAGGGCGAGCCCCTGCGCTGGGCGCTCCGCTCGGCCCTTGCCCGCTGGCGTCCCCCCGCAGGCGTGCGGGTGGCGGTGGACGTGGATCCGCTGGAGATGCTGTAGACTCGGAAGCGGACGTGCGGATCCTGACGCTCGACGGACCCGGCGGCGCCATCCTGCGGCGCAAGGCACGCCCGGTGGGGCGTGTCACCCAGGAGGTGGTGCGCCTCATGGACGAGATGACCGAGGCGATGCGCGCGGCACCCGGAGTGGGTCTCGCCGCGCCCCAGGTGGGCCGTAGCCTGCGGGTGGTGGTGGTGGAGTACGACGGACGTCTGTACCAGCTGGCGGACCCGGAGATCGTGCACCGGGAAGGGAGGGAGCTGGGGCGGGAAGGGTGTCTTTCGCTGCCGGGGATCCTGTGCGACGTGTGGCGGGCCAGGCGGGTGGTGGTGCGCGGGAAGAGCCGACGGGGGCGCACCCTGACCGTGGACGCGGAGGGGTGGCTTGCGCGGATCTTCCAGCACGAGGTGGACCACCTGGACGGCATCCTCATCACCGACCGTGTGGAGAGTCCAGAACACATCCACCGCGCAGACGAAGCCGACCTCGTGGGCGAGGTGGTCGGCTGATCCGCGCACCCAGGTCCGAAGAGGAAGTGAGCGCAGCCCACCTCGCATCCACCCGGTGGCCAGCCGAGAGGACGGCGTAGCGGATGCGGGTCCTGTTCTTCGGAACGCCGCGATTCGCCGTTCCTTCACTGGAGGCCGTGGTCGGCCGGCACGACGTGGTGGCGGTGGTCACCCAGCCGGACCGGCCCGCAGGCCGCGGCCGACGACCCACTCCGCCCCCCGTGGCCTTGCGCGCCCGCGAGCTCGGCCTGCGCGTGCTGCAACCCGAACGTCTGCGGGACGTGCGGGAGGAGCTGGAACGGCTTCAGCCCGACGTGGGGGTGGTGGTGGCGTACGGCAAGCTCCTCCCGAGCTGGTTGATTTCCCTCCCGCGGCACGGCTGCATCAACCTCCACCCCTCCCGCCTTCCCCGCCACCGGGGGGCTTCCCCGATCCAGGCCGCTCTCCTGAGCGGGGACCCGGTGACCGGCGTGACCGTCGTGAGGGTCACCGAGGACCTGGACGCGGGTGAGATCCTGGCACAGCGAGAGGTGCCGATCCAGACGGACGACACCGCGGGCACGCTCGCGGAGCGCCTGAGCCGGGAAGGTGCCCAGCTTCTGG
The DNA here is from genome assembly GCA_041640435.1 of bacterium. Lineage (GTDB taxonomy): Bacteria > Sysuimicrobiota > Sysuimicrobiia > Sysuimicrobiales > Sysuimicrobiaceae > Tepidifontimicrobium. The sequence continues at coordinate 6,417 of JBEQAH010000033.1, forward strand.
TGGAGGTGCTGGACGCGCTGGAGGCCGGAGAGGTCAACGGGAGGCCCCAGGATCCCCGGGAGGCCACGTACTGCGGCAGGCTCACCAAGGACCACGGCTGGATCCGCTGGGATCAGCCCGCACACGCCGTGGAACGACACGTGCGGGCCATGGACCCCTGGCCTGTGGCTTACACCACCCACCGGGGCACACCACTTCGGGTGTGGCGGGTGCGGCTGCTCGAAGGCGAGGATGGCCCGGCGGGTCAGGTGCTGCGAGTGACGAGGGATGGCTTCGTAGTCGCAACACGCTCTGGGGCTGTGGAGGTGCTGGAGGTCCAGCCCGCCTCGGGCAGGAGGATGCCTGCCGCGGACTACGTCCGCGGCCACCACGTCCGGGTGGGCGAACGGCTCGGCGAGGATGGCCCTCTGGTATAATGAGGCGCGGAGGTGTCGGCGATGATGTTCTACGGGGGACCGCTGTTCTGGCTCGCGCTCATGGCCTTCGGATTCGCCCTGTGGGCGCAGTTCCGCGTCATGGGGACCTTCCAGCGGTTCAGCCGTGTGCCCGCGGGCGTGGGCCTCACGGGCGCGGAGGCGGCTGCCCGCATCCTGGAGGGCGCCGGGCTGTGGGACGTGCGCATCGAGCCCGTGCGGGGCATGCTCTCCGACCACTACGACCCGCGCACGCGGACCTTGCGGCTTTCGCCCGAGGTGTACGGCACGGCTTCCGTAGCGGCCCTCGGAGTGGCGGCGCACGAGGCGGGCCACGCCCTCCAGCACCACGAGAACTACGCCCCCCTGGCGCTCCGGAACGCCATCGTGCCCGTGGCCGGCATCGGGTCGCAGCTGGGCATCTGGCTGTTTGTGATCGGCATGTTCCTGGGGCAGACGGGCGGCCTGCTCATGGACCTGGGCATCCTGCTGTTCCTTGGGGTCGTGGCCTTCACCCTGATCACCCTGCCCGTGGAGTTCGACGCGAGCCGCCGGGCGGTGTTGGCCCTCCAGGCGAACGGCCTCGTGACGCCGCGGGAGGTGGAGGGGGTGCGCGCGGTGCTGGGCGCGGCTGCCCTCACGTACGTGGCGGCGGCGGCGAGCGCCATCGTGGAGTTGCTGAGGCTCGTGGCGATCCGGAACATGTCCCGGGAGTGAGGCTTCAGGAAGGTGACGGGCGCCGAAGGCCGCGCACCCGCGCGGCCTTCGGCGTCTTCGGACCGGCACACACCGGCCGCGAGGCGGCGCTGTGGATCCTCCTTCGGGTGGAGGGGGAGGGGGCGTTCGCAAATGTCCTGCTCACGCGGAGCCTCTACCGGTGGGACCTTCCCCGCGGTGAGGCGGAGCTGGCCAGCGAGCTCGTGCTCGGGGTGCTGCGCTGGCGGGGGCGCCTCGACTGGACCCTGGAGCACCTGCTGGGCCGGCCCCTGGACGCCTTGCCGCTCCCTACCAGGGAAGTGCTGCGCCTGGGCGCCTACCAGGTCCTGTTCCTGCAGCGCGTGGCGCCCGCGCTGGCGGTGAGCTCCAGCGTGGAGCTCGCCAAGCGTGTGGGCCACGCGGGAACCGCGGCGTTGGTGAACGCGGTCCTGCGGCGTCTGGTGCGGGAAGGGGAGGCGCCGCCTCCCGCCGCGGATGACCACGCCCTCGCGGTGCAAACCAGCCACCCCCTCTGGCTCGTGAAGCGCTGGGTGGAACGGTGGGGACTGGAGGAAGCGCAACAGCTGTGCGAGGCCAACAACCTGCCCCCTCCTGCCCACGTGCGGGTGAACACCCTGCGAGCCCGGCCGGAGGAGGTGGCGCGGCAGCTGCGGGAGGCCGGCGCGGAGGTGGAGCCGGGGGCGCTGCCGGAGTCCCTGCACGTTCGCGGGGCGTTCGAGGCCCGCGTGCGCCTCGAAGCGGAAGGGTTCATCAGCCCCCAGGACGAGGCGGCCATGGTGGCCGCGCGGGCGGTGGACCCACAACCGGAGGAGCTGGTGGTGGACGCGTGTGCAGCTCCCGGGGGCAAGGCGACGCACCTGGCGGCGCTCATGCAGAACCGCGGGCGGATCATCGCCGGGGACGTAAACCCGCGCAAGGTGGAGGCGCTTCGCCGGAGGGCCGAGCGCTCCGGGGCCACCTGCGTGGAGGCGCGGCGTATAGATGCCCGAGCGCTGGACGTGCGGGGTGCGGACCGGGTCCTGGTGGACGCGCCGTGCACCGGGCTTGGAGTGTTGCGGCGCAGGCCCGAGATCCGGTGGAGGGTCCACCCGGAAGACCTCGCGGCGGCTGCGACCCGGCAGAAGGAGATCCTGGCCGGTGCGGCCCGGGCGGTGCGGCCGGGTGGGGTGGTGGTGTACAGCGTCTGCTCCACCGAGCCTGAGGAGGGGGAGGCGGTCGTAGAATGGTTGCTGGCCACGGGCGACTACGCGCCCGCGCCCTTCGCCGTGCCCTGGAAGGGAGGGATGTTGCGGTCCGAGCCGGACGGCTCCCTGCGGCTGCTTCCGCACCGACACGGAACGGACGGCTACTTCATAGCGAGGCTTCGCCGTCGATGAAGGACCGACCGGACCTGCGCAGCCTGTTCCAGGAGGAGCTGGAGTCGTGGGTCGCGGACCTGGGTGAGATGCGCTACCGCGGCCGCCAGATCGCCCGCTGGGTGCACGGCCACGGCGCTCGCGATTTCCTGACCATGACCGACCTCCCCCTGGACTTGCGCCGCAGACTCGCAGAACGCGCGGCGCTCACGTCCCTCCGGGTCGTGCGGTCCACCACCTCCGCGGACGGGTCCACGACCAAGTTCCTGCTGGCCTGTGGGGATGGCAGCACCGTGGAGAGCGTGTGGATGCGGTACGCGGACGGCCGGCGCAGCGCGTGCGTCTCAACCCAGGTGGGCTGCGCCATGGCGTGCACCTTCTGCGCCACCGGGCTCGCGGGCCTGCTGCGCAACCTGACCGCGGGCGAGATCACCGACCAGGTGCACGTCATGCAGCAACAGACCGGCGAACGGGTCACGCACGTGGTGTTCATGGGGATGGGAGAACCCCTGGCGAACCTGGACGCCACCCTGCGGGCAATCCAGCTGCTCAACGCGCCCTACGGGCTTCGGGTGGGGATGCGGCGAATCACCGTGTCCACGGTGGGCCTTGTGCCGCAGATCCTCCGCCTCGCGGACCTGCGGATGGGCTTCACCCTTGCCGTGTCCCTGCACGCGCCGGACGACGACCTGCGCCGGATGCTTGTGCCGATGGCGCCTCGTTTCCCCATGGACGAACTCCTCGCGGCGTGCGCGCGTTACGCCGAGCGCACCGGCAGGCGGGTCACGTTCGAGTACGTGCTGCTGGAGGGCGTCAACGACGAGGTCGACCACGCGCGCCGCTTGGGCCAGCGGCTTGCGGGGATGGGGGCGCACGTGAACCTCATCCCGTGGAACCCGGTCCCCGGGCTCCCGTACCGGCGGCCACACCCGGACCGGGTGCGGCGCTTCGCGGAGGTGTTGCGGGCAGCGGGGATCTCCACCACGATCCGCGTGGAGCGCGGGGTGGACATCCTGGCAGCCTGCGGCCAGCTCCGGGAGGCCCACGCTCCGGGCCGCGCGGCGCGCCGCGTTGCCGCCCCCCTCGCGGTGGGGTGAGGAGGTCGGGGTGGTGTGCCGAGATGACCCGACCCGCGTGTACCGCCTCGGCGGAGCCCCTCCCCTCCTCCGGGTGGTGGAGGGGCCGGGGCTGGGGTCGGTGCTCGTGCTCCACCGCGCCGTGTACACCCTGGGCCGGCGGGAGGGTTGCGACCTCGTTCTCCCGGACCCCAGGGTTTCCCGCGAGCACGCGCGGGTGGAGCGCGGCGCTTCCGGGACCGAGCTGGTGGACCTGGGATCGACCAACGGCACCTTCGTGAACGGCCGGCGGGTGACCCGCTGCCGCCTCCGCAACGGCGATCGGATCCGGCTGGCAGGGGTCCTGCTGGAGTACGTGGAGACCCCATGAACGAGCTTCTCTTCCAACCCCTGCGGTATGTGGTGCTCGCGGCCCTGTTCCTCTTCCTGTACCGGGTGGTGCGGACTCTGGACGAGGATCTGGGCCGCGCATCCCGCGCGGGCGCAGAGGACGCGGTGGCGGTCCTGGTGGTGGAGCAAGCACCGCCAGGACTTTCGCCCGGGAAGCTGTTCGTGGTGCGGTCGGGTGCGGTGGTGGGACGGTCCGCGCCCAGCGCCGTGGTGGTGCCAGACCCGCAGGCCGCAGCCCAGCACCTGCGGCTGGTGTTGCGGGGGAGCTGCTTTTGGGTGGAGGACCTGGGGTCCGGAGCCGCAAGCTTCGTGAACGGCCGCAGGCTGGAAGTTCCCGCACCGCTTGCGGACGGCGACCGCATCCAGGTGGGTGGGACCGTGCTACGGTTCGTGTGGCCGGTCGGCGGGGAGCTGCGGTCTTGAAGCGCCAGATCGTCCTGTACGGGCTCGCGCTCATCTTCGGCGCAGGCGCCCTGGGTCTTGTGCACGCGGCGCACCCGCCAAGCCACTTCCCGTGGGCGGTCGCCTACCCTTCCGTCGCCTTGCTCGCACTGCCCGCGGTGGACCTGGCTCTGCGGCGCTCCGGTTTCCGCGGCGACCCGCTGCTCCTCCCACTCACCTCCGGACTTCTGGGAGCGGGGTTCGTGGCCCTGTACCGGCTTGCTCCCGAGCTGGCCGCGCGGCAGGCCACGGCGGTGTGCGCAGGGCTTGTGGCGATGGCGGTGACAACCCAGCTCGCCTCACGGCCCCGTGTCCTGGAGCGGGCGGGACGAGCCTGCGGTCTGGTTTTCCTCGCCCTGGTGGCAGCCCCGCTCCTCCTGCCGGGCGGCGAAGGCTTCCTGCCACCGTGGCTGCAGCCGGGGCCTGCGGCGTTCCAGCTGCTGGGGGTGGCGTTTGTGGGCTTCGTGGTGTTCGCAGCCTGCGAGCTCGCCAGCGAGCGCCGCGTGCACTTCGCCGCCCTGACAGCGGGCGCGGTGCTGCTGCTCGTGTTGCAAAGGCACGTGAGCGGTGCCGCTGCGGTGCTCGCCACGTCCCTGGGAGCGTGGTACGTGGCCACGGGCATAAGCCCCCTGGTCCT
>JBEQAH010000034.1:0-10944 GCA_041640435.1 bacterium
GCCGCTCGACTCTTGGGGACGTTTCGGCTTCGGGCCGAGCTCCTGCGCAAGGGCGTCGCCCGGGAGACGGTGGAGGCGGCGCTGCAAAGCGCCCCTGCGGACGACGAGGCGGTGGCTGAGGAGCTGGCCCGCCTGCGGCTGGCTCGCTACCGCCACCTGCCCGCAGACAAGGCCGCGCGCAGACTCGCGGGCTACCTGGCGCGCCGCGGGTTTGGGACCGGGGCCGTCCTGCGCGCTCTGCGGGCAGCGGGGCTACCGGCCGCGGAGGACCGTTAAGGAGCTGCGAGGCCGCTACCGGGCGCCGCAAGCAGCCCTGGGAGGGATCTGTGCCGGCGCGACGAGGGGATCGCTCGGAGGAAACTGGAGGCCCCCTGCTCCAGCTCGCCCTGGACCTGGACGGGGAACAGCTGCGGTCCCCCGCCGAGCGGATCCTCGAGGGCCTGAACCCGGAGCAGCGGCAGGCGGTGGAGTGGGATGCCGGTCCTCTGCTGATCATCGCGGGCGCGGGCACCGGCAAGACCTCGGTGATCACGCGCCGGATCGCCCACCTCATCACCAGCAAGCGCGCGCGGCCACAGGAAGTCCTGGCCCTCACCTTCACGGAGAAGGCAGCCGCCGAGATGGAAGAGCGGGTGGACCTACTCGTCCCCTACGGGTACACGGAGGTCTGGATTTCCACGTTCCACGCCTTCGGGGACCGGGTGCTGCGGGACAACGCGCTGCTTCTCGGCCTTCCGCCCGACTTCCGGGTGCTCAACCGGGCGGAGCAGGTCCTCTTCCTGCGGGAGCACCTCTTTGAGCTCCCCATGCGCGCGTACCGGCCCCTGGCGGACCCCACCCGTTACCTTCAGGCCCTGGTGCAGCTATTTAGCCGCGCGAAGGACGAGGACGCCTCCCCGGAGGACTACCGGCGCTACGCGGAGTCCCTCGCCCAAAACGCGGGCGGGGACCCGGAGCTTCAGGCGGAAGCGGACCGGCAGATGGAGCTGGCGGAGGTCTACGCGGCCTACCAGCGCTTGCTGGCCAGCCACGGACTGATGGACTTCGGCGACCTGATCACCCGCACGCTGCAGCTGTTCCGTGAACACCCCCAGGTACTGCGCCGCTACCAGGAGCGGTTCCGGTACGTGCTGGTGGACGAGTTCCAGGACACCAACCATGCCCAGTTCGAGTTGGTGAAGCTGCTGTGCGCCCGCCACCGCAACGTGACCGCGGTCGGGGACGACGACCAGGCTATCTACAAGTGGCGCGGGGCCGCCGTGAGCAACATTTTGGACTTCACCCGGACCTACCCCGACGCCCATCGGGTGGTGCTGGTCCGCAACTACCGCAGCAGCCAGGCCATCCTGGACGCCGCCTACCGGCTGGTGCGGCACAACGACCCCGACCGGCTGGAAGTCAGGGAAGGCGTCCACAAGCGCCTGGTGGCCGAGGGCCCGGACGGACCGGAGCCACAACACCTGCACTTCGACACCTCCACCACGGAGGCGGACGCGGTGGCGGCCACCATCGCGGACCGGGTGGCCGAGGGACGGTGGCGGTACCGGGACGTGGCGGTCCTCGTGCGGTCCAACGGGGACGCACAGCCGTTTTTGCGGGCGCTGAACCTGCGCGGCATCCCCTTCCAGTTCACGGGCAGCGGCGGGCTGTACGACCGCGAGGAAATCCGTATCGTCCTGGCTTTCCTGCGGGTCCTGGCGGATCCCCTGGACAGCTTGAGCCTGTACCTGCTCGGCACCTCGCCCCTGTATGGGGTCAGGGCCACGGACCTGTCCCGATGCCTGGGAGTAGCCCACGCCCGGCGCCGATCCCTGGAGCACGTGGTGCGCCAGGTGCTGCAGCGGGCACCGGAGGTGGAAGATCTGCGGGCGGAGCTGGTGCCTGAAAGCGTCGCGGCCCTGGCCAAGCTGGTGGAGGACCTGGACGGGATGCGCCAGCTGGCCGCAGAGCAGCCCACGGGGCGCGTGCTGTACGTTTACCTGGTCGAGCGCACAGGCTACGTCAAGCGTCTGGCGACCTCGGGAGACCCCTCGGACGCAGCGCGGGTCCGCAACCTCGCCCGGTTCTTCGACATCGTGGCCCGCACCGCGCCGCTGCTGCGCTACGACCGGGCGGTGGAGTTCGTGCGCCACCTGGACGAGTTGATCGCGGCCGGCGACGACCCGCCGGTGGAGGAGCTGGACCCCGAGGCGGACGCGGTGCAGGTGATGACGGTGCACAAGGCCAAGGGGCTGGAGTTCCCCGTGGTGTTCCTCGTGTCGTGCGTGAACGGCAAGTTCCCCGTCCAGGCGCGACGGGAGACGCTGGAGCTGCCTGAGGCCCTCATGCGGGACGTGCTGCCGCAGGGCGACCCCCACCTGCAGGAGGAGCGCCGGCTGTTCTACGTGGGCATGACGCGCGCCAAGCGCGAGCTGTACTTCACCAGCGCCCGAGACTACGGAGGGTCGCGGCCGCGGAAGGTGAGCCGCTTCGTGCTGGAGGCCCTGGACCGGCCCGCGGCCGCGGCCGGGGCGTTCCGTGCGTCCAGCCTAGAGCAGATCCACCGGCACGCACCTCCTGCCGAGCCCCCGGCTCTGGAGGGAATCCTCCCTCCGGACGCGGTGGTGACCGTGTCCTTCCGGCAGCTGGACGACTACGAGACCTGCCCGCTCAAGTACAAGTACGCGCACGTGCTGCGCGTCCCCGTGACCCGCGACCACCGGGTGGTCTACGGCGCCGCCATCCACGAGGCGGTGCGGGAGTACCACCGGCGCCGCGCCCGCCGTCAGCCCGTCCGGTTGGAGGACGTGGTGGCCCACTTCGAGCGGGTGTGGGTCAACGAGGGGTTCCTGAGTCGCGAGCACGAGGAGCAGAGGCTGGCGGAAGGCCGGGAGGTGCTCAGGCGGTTCTTTGAGTTCCAGGAGGCCTCCGGGACGGTGCCCACCCTGGTGGAGCACCCGTTTGCCTTCGTGCGCGGCAATACCCGCGTGCGGGGGCGGTGGGACCGGGTGGACCTGCGGGACGGCGAGGTGTGCGTGGTGGATTTCAAGACGTCAGAGGTGTGGGAGGAGGACAAGGCGCACCGGCGTGCCGCGGAGAGTTTGCAGCTGCGGCTGTACGCCTTGGCGCACCGGGAGGTGCACGGCCGCCTGCCGGACCGGATGGAGCTGCACTTCCTGCACCGCGACGGCGTGGTGGTGGGAACCGTCCGCCCGGACCCCGCGTGGGTCGCGGAAGCTGAGGAGGTGGTGGATCGGGTGGCCGAGGGGATCCGCCGGCAGGACTTCACCGCGACCCCCGACTGGTACCGCGCCTGCCGCTTCTGCGCCTTCGCGGGGATCTGCCCGTACACGGCGCGGGGGGACTAGTCCCCGGAGGTCGGGCCATGGCGCAGCAGAGGAGGCGGGTGCGCGCGGTGCTCCTGGACGCGGGTCACACCCTCCTGGAGGGCAGGCCTTCGTGGTTTGACGTGTGGGGCGAAGCCCTCGGGGAGTTCAACGTCACGTTGGACCGCGAGGCGTTGCAGCGCGCGTACGCCCGTGCCAGCGACGCCCTGAGCCACGTGCCGGCCGACCAGTTCACGGAGGAGACGTGGCGTCAGTTCCTGCGCGAGATGGTGGAGAACTTGGAAGTGGCGGGCCGCGCAGAGGAGATCGCAGACCACATGCACCGGGTACTCTCCCAGACCCGGCCCCAGTACGCGCCCTACCCCGAGGCCCCAGAAGTCCTCGCGGAGTTGCGGCGCAGGGGCCTGAGGCTCGCGGTGGTGTCCAACTGGGAGATGGACCTGCCGGAGGTGCTGGACCGGGCGGGGCTGCGGCCGTACTTCGACGTGGTGGTGGCGAGCGCCTTGGTGGGCGCGGCGAAGCCGGACCCCCGCATCTTCCGCGTGGCGCTGGACGCCCTGTCGCTGCGCCCCGAGGAGGCCGTCCACGTGGGCGACTCGTATGAGGCGGACGTCTCCGGGGCGCGCGCCGCAGGCGTCTACCCGGTGCTGCTGGACCGCGACCGCCTCTACCACCAGGTGGACTGCGACCTGATCCGGGACCTGAGGGAGCTCTTGCTCGTACTGGATCGGCTGGGGAGAGGGGCGTGATCCGGCTGCTGCACGTGGCGGACGTCCACCTGGGGGCGCGCTTTGCGGGACTGGGCGCCCGGGGCGCGGACCAGCGGGAGCAGCTGCGGCGGACCTTCGCGCGGTGTGTGGAGGTGGCGCTGGAACGCCGCTGCCACCTCGTCCTGATAGCGGGCGATCTGTTCGACTCGCCACACCCGCCCAGGGCACTTGCCGCCTTCGCCGCGGAACAGCTGCGTCGGCTGGTGCAAGCAGGCCTGCGCGTCTTCGCGGTGGCGGGCAACCACGACGGGGCCCCCGACGGGATATGGACGCGGGAGGACTTCCTGCGCCAGGTGGACGGCCTCGTGGTGTTCGGCGATGCGCCGCAGGTGGTGTCCTGGGACGAAGCCGGGGTCGTGGTGGTGGGCAGCAGCCCCACACCAGGCCGGCCACCCCTCGAGGCATGGCGCGTGGTGCCCGCAGGCGGGCTGCGGGTGGGGGTTGCGCACGGCCCCCTCTACCGTCCCGGTCAGGTGGAGGACGTGGCGAGCATCCGGCGTGAACAGATCCGCGCCCTGGCCCTGGACTACCTGGCGCTGGGTGACTGGCACTCGGCCCAAGAGGTCCACCCACCGCCCCACGTGGCGTGGTACGCGGGAGCTCCCGAGTTCCTCGGGCTGGATCAGCCCGGGTTCGGACACGTCCTGGTGGTGGAGGTCTCCGGACCCGGCCGCGTGGCGGTGGAGCAGGTCCGGGTGGCCAGGCGCCGGCTCGTAGCGGACACCCTGGACGCGGCAACGCTGAGCGAGCACGCCCTGCGGGGCTACCTGGAGCAGAGGGCCGATCCCGACGTGGTCCTGGACCTTACCATCGCGGGTTTGCGGGAGCCGGACCTGCCGTGGCCCGTTGCGGCCGTGGTGCGAGAGTACGCGGACCGCTTCTTCCGCCTCCACCTGCGCGACCGGTCGAGTCCGAGGTTGGACGAGGACGCGCTGGAGCGGTTTGAGTCCTCCACGGTCCTGGGGCAGTTCGTGCGCCGCATGCGGGAGCGCCTGCAGACCTGCCTGCCCGAGGAACGGGAGTCGCTGGAGGAGGCGCTGCAGGTGGGGGTGGCGGCGTTGCAGGGCCGCGAGGTGATCGGTTGACCCTCGTGGAGTTGCGGCTCCTGCGGTTCCGTCAGCACCGGGACCGGTGCTTCTCGTTCTCCCCCGGCCTGAACGTGGTGGTGGGCCCCAACGAGGCGGGCAAGTCGGCGCTGCGGGAAGCCCTGCGGTGTGTGCTCTTTGACAACCCGGAGGGTGCAAGCCAGCGGTCCCGAGAAGGCCTTGTGGCGTGGGGCGAGGAGTGGCCGCCGGTGCTGGAGCTGGTCTTCGAGTACCAGGGCTCCCGGTACGAGCTGCGCAAGGACTTCCACGAGCGGCGGGTGGTCCTGCGGGGCAGGGACGGGGTCCGCGACCGCCACCGCTTGGTGCAACCCATCCTGCACGACGCGCTCGGCTTCCAGTCGGAAAAGGCGTTCCTGGCCACTGCGCACGTGCGGCAGGCGGAGCTGCACGCCATCGGCGAGCAGGACGTCGCTGCACAGCTCGGCAGGATCGTCGCCGGTGCCGACGAGGACGCATCCCAGGCGCTGCGCGCGCTGGAGCGGGCCCTGGGAGAGCTGGAGCGGGGGTTGGAACGGCCTGCGTCCAACCCCGGCCGCCTTGCGCGCGCCCGCCGGAGGGTGGAGGAGCTGGAGGTGCGGGTCCAGGAACTCCGCCGCGAGATGGAGGCTGCGCGGTCTACGGCCAGCGAGCTAGAGTCCACGCGCCGCCGACTCGAGGACTTGAGGAAAGGGCTACTGGACCGACAGGCGCTCCTGGAGCTGAACCGGCGGGTTGTCCAGGCCCAGGAACGCCGAGAACACTTGCGACAGGAGCTCGAGCGCTTGGAGGCCCGCAGGGAGGAAGTGGAGCGCCTGCGGCAGGACCTGGCGGGTATACGAGCGCAGCTGGAGTCCCTGCCCGACCTGACTCCTCAGGATGCGGAGCGGGTTCGCGAGGCGCTGGAGCAGGCGCAAGGCCTGCGCGCCAACGCGCAGCGGCTCGTCGAGCCCGACCCAAGCCCCGCTGTGGCGCGTCCAGGCCCGTGGCCGTGGGTTGTGGCCCTGGTGGCGCTTGGTGCGGCGGCACTGCCCGACCTCCCCTGGCCTTTACGGCTTGCGCTCTTGGCGGTGGCAGCCGCAGCGGCCTGGGCGGGCTGGCGGCAGCGGGAGCGGGCCGCGCGGGACCGGGCCGCCCTGGAGGCCCGCCAGCTGGAGCGCACGCGCCTGGCCCGCTCCCTCGAAGAGAAGGCGGATAGCCTGGAAGCTTTCGTGCGGGCTGAGCTCCAGCGGTTCGGGGCAGCCTCCCGGGAGCAGCTGCAGCAGTGGGCCGCTGAGCGGGCCAGGCTCGAGACCTCCTACCGGGAGCTGCAGGCGCGGCTGGAAGCGGTGCTCGGAGACAGCGATGAGGTGCGTCTGGAGGAGGACGCGCGGCGGTTGAGGGCCGACCTGCGCACCCAAACCGACTTCCTGGAAAGCGACGAGGTGCGGGGGAAGATCCTGGTCCCGCTTGAGATCCAGCGGATGGAGCGCGAGGTGGAGGAGCTGGAGGGAGAGCGACAGGAGCTGGAGGCGCGCCTGCGGCGTCTTGAAGCGAGGCTCGAGGCTGCGGTGGAGGAGGAGGCGCTGCTGCGGGCCGAGGAGGAGCTCGCCGCAGCCCGCGCCGAGCTGCAGCGCCTGGAGCGCCGCCGCCGCGCGCTGCGCGTGGCGACGGAGGTGCTGCAGGAAGCCAAGCGCGCTGTGGAGGTACCCGCCCGGCAGGCCGTGGAGGAACGTGCGGGGCAGTTCCTCTCGGAGCTCACCGGCGGCCGGTACAGCCGCCTTCGCGTGCCTCCCGAGGCGCAGACGTTGCGGGTGGAGGTGTGGTCCGAGGAGGCGGGGCGCTGGCTTCCCCCCCAGGAGCCTCACCTGAGCCGCGGCACCGTGGATCTCGTGTTCCTGGCGGCCCGCGTGGCCCTGGTGGACGTGCTCGCGCCCCGGGCGCGGCCGCCCCTGTTGCTCGACGACCCGTTCGTGACGTTCGACCCCGAGCGCCGGGCGCGCGCCCTCCGGTGGCTGCGGACCCTCGCCACCGAGCGCCAGGTTCTCCTGTTCACGTGGGACGAAGCGGCGGCCCCCTCCGCCCAGGGGATCATCCGGCTCCCGTAGGAGCAGCGGTTCCCCCGGTCCGCTAAACTGATCTCAGAGGCCACAGACGTTTGGAGGATTCCGTGAGCAAAGAAGCCACCGCACCCCGGGTCCGGGTGGAGCGGGACACTCTGGGTCCCATGGAGGTCCCGGCGGAGGCCCTGTACGGCGCCAGCACCCAGCGCGCGGTCCTGAACTTCCCCATCAGCGGGCTTCGCTTCCCCCGCACATTCCTGCGGGCTCTGGGCCTGATCAAACGCTACGCCGCAGAAGTGAACGCAGAGCTCGGCTTGCTGGACCGGACTCTGGCGGATGCCGTGGTGCAGGCCGCGCAGGAGGTGGCGGACGGACGTTGGGACGAGGAGTTTGTGGTGGATGTCTTCCAGACGGGATCGGGAACATCCACCAACATGAACGCCAACGAGGTCATCGCCAACCGGGCCGCGGAGCTGCTGGGCGAAGCCCGGGGGTCCCGGCGGGTACACCCCAACGACCACGTGAACTTGGGCCAGAGCAGCAACGACGTAATCCCCTCCGCGATCCAGCTGGCGGCGCTCCTCGCCATTCGGGAGGAACTGCGGCCGGCCCTGCGGGAGCTGCGCGACAGTCTCCGGCGCAAGGCAGAGGAGTTCATGCCGGTCGTGAAAACAGGCCGCACGCACCTGATGGACGCCACCCCCATCCGGCTCGGCCAGGAGTTCACCGGCTACGCGGGCCACGTGGAAGCCGCCCTGGAGAACCTCAGCGTGGCGGAGGATCGGCTGTCTGAACTCCCCCTGGGCGGCACCGCGGTGGGTACGGGAACCGGCCGGCACCCGGAGTTCGCGGAGCGGGTGTGCGCGAAGCTGTCCGCGGCCCTGGGAGTGCCCGTGCGGGAAACCACCAACCACTTCCGAGCTCAGGCCTGCCTGGACGCCGTGGTGTTCGCCAGCGGCGTGTTGCGGAGTTTCGCCACCAGCCTGATGAAGGTGGCCAACGACATCCGCTGGATGGGGTCCGGGCCCCACGCGGGGTTGGGGGAGCTGGAGCTCCCCGCGGTACAGCCCGGCTCGTCCATCATGCCGGGCAAAGTGAACCCCGTGATCCCGGAGTCCGTGATCCAGGTGTGCGCCCAGGTGCAGGGCAACGACCTGGTGATCGCCCTGGGCAACCAGTGGGGCAACTTCGAGCTGAACACCATGATGCCCGTCATGGGCTACAACTTGCTGCAGTCCATCACTCTGCTGGCCAACGGGGCGCGCAACTTCGCCCGCCAGTGCGTGGACGGGCTGCGGGCCACCCCGCGGGGACCGGAGACGGTGGAGCGCGGGCTGATGCTGGCCACCGCCCTGGCACCGGTGGTGGGCTACGACACCGCGGCGGAGGTCGCCAAGGAGGCCGCCCGCACCGGTCGCACCATCCGGCAGGTGGCGCGGCAGCGGTTAAACCTCTCCGACGAGGAGCTGGATCGCATCCTGGACCCTTCCCGGATGACCGAGCCGGGCTTCACGGGCGGTGGGGCAGGCGGGTAGCGGGATGAGCGGCACGGTGGAGCTCCACCAGCTGGAGGCGTTTGTGGCGGTCGCCACCTTCCGCAGCTTCCACCGCGCCGCGGAGGCCCTGTACCTGTCGCAGCCCGCGGTGAGCGCCCGCATCCAATCCCTGGAGCGCGCACTCGGGAAGCGGCTGTTCCAGCGCGATGGACGCAGCGTTCGGCTCACGGAGGCGGGGGAGGCGTTGCTGCCGTACGCGGAACGCGCCATCCAGGCGGTGGTGGAGGGGCAGCATGCGGTGCACCGCACCACCGGTCCCGCAGCCGGGCCCCTCACGCTGGCCGCGGTGCCGTCCATCTGCACGTACCTGCTCCCGGAGGCACTCAAGCGATTCCGGCAGTCGTGTGAGGACTGCAAGGTCCTCATCCGCACGGGCCACTCCCGGGAGGTCCTGCAGATGGTGTTGAACGAGGAGGCGGAGATCGGACTCGCCCGATCCCTGGCTCACCCGCAGGTGGAGACCATCCACCTGGCCCGCGACCCCTTCGTGCTGGTGGTGTACCCCCGTCACCCCTTCGCGGGCGCTGCCCGCGTGAGCCTGGAAGAGGTGGCCAGCCAGCCCCTGATCTTTTACGACCGCGGCTCCAGCGATTGGACGCTGCTGAACGCTACCTTCCGGCGGCAGGGGCTCATCCCCAACGTGGTGCTGGAACTGGACACCATCGAGGCAACGAAGAAGATGGTGGAGCGGGGGGTGGGCATCTCTCTGTTACCCAAGCTGGCGGTGCGGCGGGAGGTGGCGGAGGGGAGTCTGGTGCCCGTGCGCCTGGCGGGTGCGGAGATGCCCCAGCGGTTCGTGGACCTGATCTACCTGCGGGGCCGGGAGCTGAACGAGTGGGGCAAGCGGTTCGTGCAGACCCTGCGCGCCACCCTGAGCGGGCAGACGCCGGTTGATCAACAGGCTGCATCGGGCAGCCGTTGACAAGCCTGACAACTCCTCCCTAGCATCACAGACAAACCCGAGGACCAGGACGTGTAGGCCGTCTGGGGCGGGCCCAAGAGAGCCGCGAGGTCGGTGGAAGCGCGGCGTCCGCACGACTGGCCGAGTTCCCCTGCGAGGGGCGGCCCGAACGGCGGTGGCCCAGTAGGCGCCGACGGGGTTCCGGCTCCCGTGAAGGCGAAGCCGGCGGAATCGGACCAGGTGTCCCGTTCCGAGAGGGTCCTGCCGGCTTACGGCGGGGAAGTCGGGTGGTACCGCGCGAGGGATCGCCTCCCGTCCCGAGGGGACGGGAGGCGTTGTGTTTTTGGGGGATGCAGAGGAGGGATGGCGATGATCGTGGTGCTGCACGCCAGCTGCACGCCGGAGCAGCAGGAGGCGGTGGTCCGGCGGATCCGGGAGGCGGGTCTGGAGGCGCACCTGTCCCGGGGCGTGATGCGCACGGTGATCGGGGTGATCGGGGACGACCGGACCAAGGAGCAGCTGCGCACCATGCTGGAGGCCATGGACGGCGTGGAGCGCGTGGTGAAGGTGCTGCAGCCGTACAAGCTGGTGAGCCGGGAAGCTCAACCGCAGACCACGGTGGTGCAGGTGGGGCCGGTGCGGATCGGCGGGCCGGAGGTGGTGGTGGCGGCGGGGCCGTGCTCGGTGGAGGGTCGGGAGCAGATCCTGCAGGCGGCGCAGGCGGTGAAGGCGGCGGGGGCGGTGATCCTGCGGGGGGGTGCCTTCAAGCCGCGGACGTCTCCGTACTCGTTCCAGGGGTTGGAGGAGGAGGGGCTGCGGCTCCTGGCGGAGGCGCGGGCGGCCACAGGGCTTCCGGTGGTGACGGAGGTCATGGACGCGCGGCAGCTGGAGCTGGTGCTGCGCTACGCGGACATGGTGCAGATCGGGGCCCGAAACATGCAGAACTACACCTTGCTGCGGGAGGTGGGGCAGGCCCGCCGTCCGGTGCTGCTGAAGCGGGGTCCGGCGGCCACGCTGGAAGAGACCCTGCTGGCCGCGGAGTACATCCTGGCGGAAGGCAACCCCTCGGTGGTGCTGTGCGAGCGGGGGCTGCGCAGCTTCGACAACCACACCCGCTTCCTGCTGGACATAGGCGCGGTCCCGGTGCTGCAACATCTCAGCCACCTGCCGGTGCTGGTGGACCCTTCCCAGGCCGCGGGCAAGCGGCAGTGGGTGCCAGCTCTCGCCCGGGCCGCGGTGGCCGCGGGGGCCGACGGACTGCTGGTGG
>JBEQAH010000035.1:0-10896 GCA_041640435.1 bacterium
TTCAACTTCAGGGCTTTGGTGGGCGAGCCGAAGATCGAGGTGAACTGATGCCCCTGTTGCCGGTACGGTGGCGGTGGTTGGTGGCCGTGGGCTTTCTGTGGTGCACCCCGATCCTTGCCGGGGTGGCTTGGCTCGTGCTCACCGCCTTGTTCGACCGGGTCCACGGGCTCATGCCCGCGGGGCCCCTGGCACCGGAGAACTGGGCCTTCGTTGGGTCCCCGTCCGTGGGCGGCCGGCCCCCTGCGGTGGTAGCCCTGCTGAACTCCTTGGTGTTTTCCTTCGCTGTGGCCGCGCTGGAGATCTTGGTGGCCTCCATGGCCGCCTACGCCATCTCCCGTCTGCGCTTCCCCGGCCGGTCGCTGTACCTGGCGGTGGTGTTGATCCTGCACGCGTTCCCGGCGGTGAGTCTGCTCATCGCGATCTTCTACATCCTGCGGCTGCTGGGCCTGTTCGACACCCTGGCGGGGGTGATCCTGGTCAAGACGGCGCTGGAGCTGCCGCTGGGCATTTGGCTCATGAAGGGCTTCTTCGACTACCTGTCGTGGGAGATGGAGATGGCGGCGTTGGTGGACGGCATGTCGCGCTGGGGCGTGTTTTGGAAGGTGGCCCTGCCCATGGTCCGGCCGGGGCTGCTGGCCCTGGGGACCTTTGCGTTGCTGTCGGCGTGGGGTGAGTTCATCCTCCCCTTCACCTTCATCGTGTCGAACCGGAGCTGGACCCTGGCCACCTACCTGCAGAGTTTCCTCACCGAGGCGTTCACGGACTTCGGGATGGTGGCGGCCGTGGGGCTGTTCTACGCGCTGCCCGTACTGGTGCTGTTCACCCTCGGGCAGCGCTCCCTGCTGAACCTGTACGGCGGGGGCGTGAAGGGATGAGGGGAATCGAAGTCCGCCTGGAGGGGCTCAGCAAGCACTTCGGCCGTGTGGTGGCGCTGCGCTCCCTGGACCTGGACGTGCGGGCGGGTGAGTTGGTGGCATTCCTCGGACCCTCGGGGTGCGGCAAGACCACCACGCTGCTTCTCGTGGCCGGCATCTACCAGCCCACCACGGGTGCCATCTACTTCGGCGACCGCCGGGTAGACCACCTGCACCCTCGAGACCGCGACGTGGGGATGGTGTTCCAGAGCTACGCCCTGTACCCGCACCTGACCCTGTTCGAGAACATCGCCTTCCCCCTGCGGCTCAAACGGAGGCCCGAGGCGGAGGTGCGGGCCAAGGTCCTGCAGACGGCGGAGCTCTTGGGGATCGGCCAAGTGCTGGGCCGCCGGCCCGGTCAGGTCTCCGGTGGACAGCAGCAGCGGGCCGCTCTGGCCCGGGCCCTGGTGAAGGAACCGCAGGTGCTGCTGCTGGACGAGCCGCTCAGCAATCTGGATGCCCAAATCCGGCTGCAGGCTCGAGCTGAGATCCGGAGGCTGCAACGGGAGCTGGGGGTCACGACCATCCTCGTGACCCACGACCAGGCCGAAGCGTTGGCCATGGCGGACCGGATCGCGGTGTTCTCCATGGGTGAGCTCCAGCAATACGCCACACCCTCCGAGCTCTACCAGCGTCCCCACAACACCTTCGTGGCCGGGTTCGTGGGCCACCCGCCCATGAACGTGGTCCGGGGCCGTCTGGAGGACGGCACCTTTGAGGCGGACGGCTGGCGCTGCCGGGTTCCCCGAGTCCCCTACCGCGGGGAAGGGTATCTCGGTGTGCGGCCGGAGGACCTCGGCCTCGGTGGCGATCTGGAGGCCCGGGTGCTCGTGGTCGAGCCACTGGGGAGGGAGCAGCTGGTCACCGTGCGGGCCGGTGCCACAGAGCTGAAGCTGCTCACCGGGCAAGCAGACGGCCTCGCCGTGGACTCGGTCGTGAAACTGAACGTGCCGCCGGAGCGCGTGCACCTCTTCGACGCCGCGGGCCGGAGGATCGGTTGAGCGTCCCCGCAGCGGTTCTGTGGAAGAGTCGGGAGATTCTGCTGAAGTACCACCGGCTACTCTCCGGCAGCCGGCGCCACCCGCCGAACAGCCTGTCGGCGCTGGCGGAGGTGCTGGATGGCGCGCGGGTGATAGAGTTCGACATCCAGCCGCTCGCAGACGGGGACTTCGTGATGTTGCACGACCCGGTCCTGGAATCCGAGACCACCGGGGCCGGGCCCGTGGAGGTGGCCACGCGGTCGGGGGTGAAGGCCCTCAGGCTGCGGGGTTCACAGGAGCCACCGGCGTTGCTGAGCGAGGCTGTGGACGTACTCCGGCGGGTGCGAAGGCCGCTGAAGGTGCAGGTGGACTTCAAACCGGTGCTCCCGGTGGACCGGGGGATGGTGGACCGCGTGCTGGAGGCGCTGGCTCCCCTGCGGGCCAACCCGCACCTGGACGTGGTGGTGGGCTGCCTGGCCGACTGGAACCTCCGCGCCTTCCGACGGGCGGACCCTACCCTGCGGGTCGGGTTCGACCCGGCGCTCCACCTCGATGTTCCGGTCCCGAACGCGCCGGGGCTGCCGGTGCGCGTCAACGCGTACGGGTACCTGGACGACCATCCTCTTGGGTTTCGGCGGGTGATGGGGGTGCGGGACTACCTGCTGGACCGGCTCGAATCACTGCTGGGGCTGGTCCCGGGAACGGTGGAAGTCTACCTGCGCAAGGAGTTCCTGCTGCAGGCGGCGCGGGACGGAGTGAACGCGGTGGAACACGTGAAGCGGATGGCCGAGGGCATCTCGGTGGACGTGTGGACCGTGAACCTCCCGCCAACCGCTTCTGAGGAGCTCTTCCAGCTCTTGGACCTGGGGATAGACCAGATCACCACCGACACGGCGCTCAGCGTGGCGCAAGCGGCAGAAGACGCAAAACTCTAGGGGGCGCAGGGGCGGCGCTGGCGGAGGGGGTGGGATTCGAACCCACGGGCGGGGTTTTTGCCCCGCCACGGTTTAGCAAACCGCCGCCTTGGACCGCTCGGCCACCCCTCCAGACAATCCCCATGGTACATGAGATGGCGGTGGCCGTTCAAAGGGATCCCGGGTCGGCCCCTGATGCCCCGCGGGCGGGCGCGAAGCCATGGACCGGCGCCGGGAGGGAACGCCGCAGCCCTCAGCGCTTGCGGAATAGGCCGTGCAGGTTGCGCCAGAAGCCGCCCTCCTCGGTGGGACGGGTCGTTGTGCGAATAGGCACCTCGGGCACCAGTCCATGCCGGGCCATCCAGGCGTCCAGGGTGGCTTCGTCCAGAAGAACAAGGCGGCGATGGAGTCCCTCCGGGAAGCTTGCCTCGAACAGGTAGGGCTCCACTTCCCGGAAGGGTTCGGGCCAGGGTTGGCTCCCCAGGGCGAAGTGTTGAACCAGGAGGCGGCCAGAGAACCGCAGAACGCGAGCGGTCTCCGCCACCGCTCGGTGCCACTCCTCCACGCTTTGCGCTTGCTGGTAGATCCCCAAGGCCACCACGAAGTCAAAGCAGCCCGAGCGGAACACGGACAGCTGGTCCATCCAGCAGCGCACCACGCGGCGGTTCGCTTCGGCCTCGCCCAGATACGGTCTCAGGCGCCGGCGGGTGTACGCCACCATGGTCTCGGACGCATCGCAGGCGTAGACGTCGAAGCGCTCCCGGGCGAGCCACTCGGTGTTTCGCCCCGCGGCACAGCCCAGGTCCAAGACCCGGGTGGTTCGGGGAAGGCCGGACAAGAGAGCCACCATCCGGTCGTCGGGAGGCCTGGAGGCGAACCGCTCCACGACCTCTGGCCGGTCCCAGAACGGGTCGTGAGGGGTCACGGCACTCGAAAGGGGAGCTGGCTGGAGACCCATTTGGTCACGACAAGCGCCAAGCGCTCCTCCCGACCGTTGTAAAAGTGGTCACAGTCGGACATCACCACCGCCTCGGCCGGCCCTGCGCACCGCTCCACAAAGGAGTGGGCCGGGTACACCTCTTCGGGTTCCTGGTCGCCCCGGACGAACAACACCGGGCAGCGGATGCGGGGCGCCTGTTCCAGGAGATCCGGGCAGTTGCGCGAGAAATCGAAAAACGTGCGAGCGCTGGTCACGTGCCACCAGCCCGGAAGGAGCAAGAGCTCCTCCCCGCGATCCCGCGCCACCAGCGCCTCCGCCCGTCGCATGATCTCCTCAAGCCGGTCCCCGGCCCACAGGCCGAGGCGGGCCAGACGCGGGGTGAGGTCGGCCCCTCCCGCGTGCGCGGAGAGCAATACGAGGGCGCGCACCTCAGGATGACGGGCTGCGTAGCACGCCGCCAGCAGGCCGCCGTGGCTGTGACCGACGACCACGGGGTCGGGGAATCCTCGCTCCGCCAGGTAGCGGCCTGCCAGCTCGTTGTCCTCCAACCCTTCCGCCACCGTCTGGAAGGCACCGCCCACGGGTGTTCGGCTGTTCCGGGTGCTCACGGTGTCGTGTCCTCGGCGGTTGAAGGCCAGCACCGCGAAACCCGCCTCCGCCAGCCGGGGTGGCAGAAACCGGGCGGGCCCGGTGTAGACGTTCATCTGGTTGCCGTGGAAGCACAGGACCCC
Organism: bacterium; assembly: GCA_041640435.1. Taxonomy (GTDB): domain Bacteria; phylum Sysuimicrobiota; class Sysuimicrobiia; order Sysuimicrobiales; family Sysuimicrobiaceae; genus Tepidifontimicrobium. Next base: position 4,480 of record JBEQAH010000035.1, read on the forward strand.
CCCTCGGGCCTGGCCCTCCGGCCAATACAGCAGCCCGTCCAGGGGTGCGGTGGGTGTTGGGATCTCGACCAGTTCCATCCGCATGTGCGCTACACCGCAGATCCACCAAACCGTTGCAGGATCAGGGCCACGTGTTTGATGCCTTCCACGTAGTCCTGGATGCGGATGTTCTCGTTGGGCGCGTGAACGTTGGTCCCGGGGTACCCGATCCCGGTGCCCACCGCGGGGGTCCCGAAGCGTCCGCACACCACGTCCATGGGGCCTGTGGCAGCCATCAACGGGTAGATCACGGGCTCGCGGCCGTACACCTCGCGCGCCGCCTCCGCCACGACCCGCACGATCTCCGCGTCGGGCGGTGTGCGGGCGGGGTCCTCCAGGCCCATGGGGACCACTTCCAGGTCGGCAAAGCCGTGTCGGGCGAGGTGAGCCCTGAGCTTGTGGAGAACGTCCGCGGCGGTCTGCCGCGGGACCAGGCGGAAGTCGATCTTGACCCGGGCGACCTTCGGGAGCACGGTCTTGGATCCCTCTCCGGTGTAGCCCGCGACCAGCCCGCAGATAGTGCAGGTGGGCTGGTACAGGTGGCGCTTGAGCAGCTCCACGCCAGAGAGCCCCAACAGGAACCGCTCGATCCCCAGATCGCGCAACAGCGCGGGGTCGTCCCGGGTGGCCGCGATGCGCCGCAGCCAGTCCATCTCTTGAGGGGTGGGCTCCTCCACGTCGTCGTAGAAGCCTTCGATGAGGACGTTCTCGTGCCGGTCCTTGAGGGTGCTGAGGGCCCACACGAGCCGCCAGGCGGGGTTGGGGACGATGGTGGCCATGGAGGAGTGCAGGTCGCGGTTGGCGCCGCGCGCCACCAGTTCCACATAGCAGATCCCCTTGACCCCCAGATAGAGGTTGGGCACGTCGTGGTGGTCTTTCCCTCCCGACTCCCACAGGCAGCCGTCTGCCCGGAAGCGGTCCGGGTAAGCGTCCGCGTAGCGGCCGAGGTTGGGGCTCCCCACCTCCTCCTCCCCCTCCACGAGGAACTTCACCCTCACCGGCAGCTCACCCCGGACCCGTCGGAGCGCCTCCACCGCACACAGGCGTGCCGCCAGGTTCCCCTTGGTGTCAGCCACCCCTCGACCGTACATCCGACCTTCCCGAACCGTGGGCTCGAAGGGAGGGGAAACCCACTCGCCGAGGGGGTCTGGCGGCTGCACGTCGTAGTGCTCGTACACCAGGAGCGTCTTCGCGGATCGGCCGGGGAACTCACCGTACACCAGGGGTGCCGCGTGCGGAAGTCGCAGGACTTCCACCCGAGCCCCGGCTTCCTGCAGCATCTGGGCCACGAGTTCGGCGCATTCCTCGATCCCGACACCCTGGGTCGCGATGCTTGGCTGGCGCACGAGCCGGGCCAGAAGGTCCAGGTACGCCTGCACGTTGCGGTCGATGTGGTCGAAGACGTCTCGCACGATCCCTCCCAGGGCGTGGGGTGGTCGCCGTTCGGGACTTAAGGCGACATCGCGTGCGCCGTGACGAGAACAGGATACGGAGCCGACTGGCCCGCGGCAAACCGATCAACCCAAGGCTCCAGCTCCCGGAGCAGGGACGGCACGTCCACCCCGCGGGCTTCCGGTCCGGCGGCCTGGAGGTGGTGGACTGCCCGCCGGAGCAGGGCAACCGCGCCGTGGCGGTTCCCCTTCTCGTGGTGGTAGAAGGCCGCGGCGAGCTGAACGAGGCCGTGGTAGAAATCGCGGCGCGCCCCCGCGCTCTGTCGCCACAGGCCTTCGAAGTATTCGTGGCACGCGAAGAACAGGCCGAATTGGAAGAGCACCAGCCCGCGGTACACTTCGTCGGGGACGCCTGCCGGGGCCGGGCGGGATAGAAGAAAAGCGGTGGCGGCTTCGAGACGAGTCACCTGCGTGTGGACGTACGGCCAGTAGGGCCTGTACGGCCGCCGAAGGGCTACGAGTCCGCGGCCCCTCCACAGCAGGTGTGCCCGAACAAGAGTTCGCAGTCCATCTTCGTCAACGGCTTGACCCATCGCGGCGCCAAGGAGCTGTGCTCGAGCTGCCACGACCGCTTCAGGCTGCGCCTCTCCCGTTGAAGCGCACCGCACGTACGCGGCCGCCCACGCCACGAAGCCGGCGCGGTGGGGTTCTGAAGCCGCGCGCAGGGTCAGTTCACTGAGCGTGTGCTTAACCCGGATGTACAGGGCGATACTCCAACAGCTCCCTCACGCGCTCCGGTTCGTCCGTGGGAGGTGCGCACGAAGTTCCCACGCACACGAAGACCACGGGTCCTCTCCGCGCACGGTCGGCCATGGCCTGTGCAGGCTCCGGTAGTTGATCTCCCGGCTGCACCCACGACAGGACTCGGTCAGGGTGTGCCACGTGCCACGCAGCCCGGTGCAGGGCACGGGCCCTGGGGTGCGAGGGGTCGCCCGCCAACACCACGTGAGCCGGGGGTCGCAGGGCGCGGCTGGCAGCCAGGAAGTAGGTGGCGGCGAAATAGCCGTGGGCCTGTGCCGCTCCGGCGAAGCAGCGAAGAACCTCCCGCGCACGGTTAAGCCACCTCCCCTGGCCCGTTACCAGAGCCAGATCCTGCAGGAACAACGCCGCCGTCCCGTTCCCGGATGGCGTGGGGGAGTCCTGGAGGGGCTTGTAGGGAATCTCCAGGGCCGGGCCGCGTGCCAGGTGTCGCGGCACGTCGAAGTAGCCGCCCTCCGCGGGGTCGCGGTAGTCCGCGTCAAGCACCTCCGCCAATCGAGTTGCCACGTCGAGGTACTCCCGCTCGCCAGATAGTCCGTAGGCCGCGAGGAGCGCTCGCCCCATGTGCACCTGGTCATCCAGGGTGCGGGGGCCGGCGGGGTCGTGCAGCGCGTGGGAGAACCCGCTGCGGTCCTGGTAGGCCTCGCGGAGGAAGCGGGTGAGGGTCCCAAATGCGGCCCGGGCGTACCGGTCCTCGCCCGTGACCTGGTGCGCCTGCAGAAGGGCCAGGGCGGCCATGCCGTTCCACGAAGCGTACAGGTTGCGGTCCACCGCGGGCGCCGGACGGGCGGCCCGGGCCGCCCGCAACTTAGCCACCCCTCGCTCCAGCACGGCCTCGACCCGCTCCAACGGCCAGCCCAGGCGTTGCGCGATTTCCTCAGGGGTGGCCGCCACCCACAGGACGTTGCGGCGCGGGTCGTGGTGCATCTCCCCTCGCTCGTGCAGGTCGAACCGGTGCTGGACCACCAGGAGCTCCTCTGGGTCCAAGACCGCGGCGGCCTCTTGCACCATCCACGTGAAGAAGTCGCCGTCGTCCCCGGGCCCGGTGTCTGCGTCCTGGCTGGCCCCGAACCCGCCCGCGGGATCCTGGAGGACCTCCAGCAGGAAGCCCGCGGTGCCGTCCACCACGGCCCGGTACAGGGGATCCGGCCAAAGGCTGTAGGCGCGGCTGTAGGTGGCAAGCAGCGCCGCGTTGTCGTACAGCATCTTCTCGAAGTGGGGCACGCACCACCGGGCGTCTGTGCTGTAGCGGTGGAACCCCCCGCCCAGCTGGTCGTAGATGCCCCCGCGGGCCATCCCCTCCAGCGTGCGGCGCACCACCACCTCCATCCAGCCTTCCCGGCGGTAGGCGAACTCGTACAGGAGGAGGTCCAGGGCTGTGGGGTGCGGGAACTTGGGAGCCGCGCCGAACCCGCCGTAGCGGACGTCAAAGGCGCGGCTCAGCTCGTCCAACACCGCGTCAATGTGAGAGGTGTCCACCTCCCCGGGCGCGACGGGGACCTGCGCTCGCCGCAGTTCCTCCACCAGACTGCGCGCGACCTCCCGGGTGCGGTCGCGCTCGCGTCGGTATGCCTCCGCCACATTCCGGAGCACCCGAAGAAACCCGGGCCGGCCGTAGCGGTCTTCCTTCGGAAAGTAGGTGCCGCCGTAGAACGTGTAGCCCTCCGGGGTGAGGAAGGCCGTGAGGGGCCAGCCGCCCTGTCCGGTGAGGACGCTCACCGCGTGCTGGTAGCGGGCGTCCACATCGGGGCGTTCGTCCCGGTCCACCTTGATGGGGACGAAGTGCTCGTTGATGAAGGCGGCGACTTCGGGGTCCTCGTAGGACTCGTGGTCCATGACGTGGCACCAGTGGCACCACGCCGCCCCGATGTCCAACAACACCGGCTTATCCTCTCGCCGCGCCCGCTCAAAGGCTTCTTCCCCCCAAGGGAACCAGTCCACCGGCTGGTGCGCTGCGGCGCGCAGGTAAGGGCTTGTGGCGTTCAGCAGGCGGTTGGCCATCCCTCTCTATGGTATCCCCTCACAGCGGCGAATCCGGGGGGAAGTGGGGAGGGCGTTTCTGGCGGAGGCTGGCGAGCCCCTCCGCGGCGTCCCGGGTGACGAACCCGAGGAACTCCAGGGCCGTGGAGGTGTCAAACAGCGGCCCCGCCACGCGCAGCCAGTTGTTGAGCGCGTACTTGGTCCAGCGGACCGCGTTCGGGCTGGACTCCGCCAGGCGGCGGGCGAGGGTGCGGGCGGTCGCGTCCACTTGGTCGTCGTCCACGCACAGCGACACCAACCCCAGGCGCTCGGCGTCCTCGCCCGAGAGGGGCTCGTTGAGGAGCAGATGGTACTTCGCCTTGGCCAGGCCCACCAGGAGAGGCCAGCACAGCACCGCGTGGTCGCCCGCCGGCACCCCCAGCCGCACGTGCCCGTCCAGGAGGCGTGCGGACCGGCCGACCACCGAAACGTCCGCCAGGAGGGCCACGGCTAAGCCCGCTCCAACGGCGACACCCTGCACCGCGGACACCACAGGCCGGGAACAGTTCACGAGGCCGTACGCCAGGTCCCGGGCCTCCCGCCACACCCGCAGCCGCACCCCTTCGTCTTCCTGGATGCGTTGCACAAGCGCCAGGTCGCCCCCGGAGGAGAAGTTGCCGCCTACTCCCCGGACGAGGACGGCGCGCACCGCTGGATCTTGGTCCAGGTCGCGCCAGATGCGGGCGAGTTCGGCGTGCGCCTCCTCCGTGATGGCGTTCAACGTGCGCGGGTTGTCCAGCACGATCTCCACCACGCCGGGATGATCTTCCTGGACGCGGAGGGCGCGGTAGCGGGAGCGCCAGTCTGCCGTGCGCATGCTGACCTCCGGTTGAGACGGTCGGGCCGTCGCCTCCCTCCCATGGTAGGCAAGGGGCCGGGCCGGCGGAACGGCGGGTTAATCGGGCGGGGCTTTGAGGGCTTCCACGTAGCGCAACCGCAGGTCGGCCACGTGCATGAGCAGCTCGCTCAAGCGATCCCCGTGGATGCGGTGCTGCAGCAGGTCGACCAAAGCTCCCGCGGCGTCGATGGCGAAGCGTGCCTGCTCCAGGTCCTTCTGACTCTTGCCGGGGATCAAGCCCAGGTGCAGCCTCGCGTGGTGGGCAAGGAGCATCACGCACCAGATCACCACCTCGGTGGCGGGCGAGGCTTCGAGGGCTGCGACAGGGCTGAACTCCTCCTCTGCCATACTGACCTCCACGGGGATCTATGCCCTCAGCCCCTCCCTTCCAGACCTCCAGGACCTACCCCGCGGACGCGGGTCAGCCACTGGAACGCGCCGACCAGGAGCACCGCACCGCCGGCGAGCGCATCCAAGGCCGGGGAGGGGTAGATCAGGAGCAACCCGGCGGCCGCCAGCACGGCCCGCTCCGCCCACGTGGCTTCGCGCACCAGCCAACCGTTCACACCCGCGGCGAGGGCCGTGAGGCCCACCAGGGCCGTCACCAGGGTCTTCAAGACAACCTGTGGCGGGGCGTGGAGGAGGAGGCCCAGACCGTCCGGGTGCACGGTGAACATGAAAGGAACCACGAAGGCGGGCAAGGTGTACTTCCAGGCCATCAGCATGGTCCGGAAGGCGTTGCCTCCGGTGAGGGCGGAGGCCGCCAAGGGGCTCAGGCCCACGGGCGGCGAGACCTCCGACAGGATGGCGTAGTAGAAGATGAACATGTGCGCCGCCAGCTCGTGGACGCCGAGCTGGATGAGCGCGGGCGCGATGATGGCCGCGGCGATGATGTATGTGGCCGTGATGGGAAGCGCCAGGCCCAGGATCCACAGCGCCACGCCGGAGTACACCAGAGTCGGCAGGAGCTGACCTCCCCCCAGGTCCACGATGATGCCCGAGAGCTTGAGACCGAGGCCCGTGAGCGTGATGACGCCCACTACGATCCCGGCCACCGCGCACGTGACCGCCACGGTGAGGACCTGCTTGGCGCCGTTCGCAAGGGCTGCCACCAGAGGGTCGGCGCTGGCGCGCACGGGACCCAGCGGCCGCAAGGTCGGCTCCGTGGGCCGTAGGGTGACCCCTGCCTCGGGTGTTGCCCACGCAGGCCGCGCCCGCAGGCCGAAAGCCGCCCCCACGAACGCACACGCCACGGCCGCCGGCGCCAGGGGCAGCCCGAGGAGGTCGCGAGCGGCCGGGGCCAGGGGGAGT
>JBEQAH010000036.1:0-10851 GCA_041640435.1 bacterium
CCTCCCGCTCGATCTCCAGCTGCATGATCCGACGGTCGATCTCGTCCAGCTCCGCGGGCTTGCTGTCGATCTCCATGCGCAGCTTGGCCGCGGCCTCGTCGATGAGGTCGATGGCCTTGTCGGGCAGGAAGCGGTCGCTGATGTACCGGTGGGACAATGTGGCCGCGGCGATCACCGCGGCGTCCGTGATCCGCACCCCGTGGTGCACCTCGTACTTTTCCTTGAGCCCCCGCAGGATGGAGATGGTGTCCTCCACGGACGGCTCCCCCACGTACACGGGCTGGAACCGGCGCTCCAGCGCGGGGTCCTTCTCGATGTGCTTGCGGTACTCGTCCAGGGTGGTGGCGCCGATGCAGTGCAGCTCGCCCCGGGCCAGCATGGGCTTGAGGATGTTGGCCGCGTCCATGGCCGCGCCCTCCGCGGCACCCGCGCCCACCACGGTGTGGATTTCGTCGATGAACAGGATGATCTCGCCCTGGCTGTCTGCAATCTCCTTCAGGACCGCCTTCAGCCGCTCCTCGAACTCGCCCCGATACTTGGTCCCCGCCACCAGGGCGCCCAGGTCCAGCTGGAACACCCGCTTGTGCTTGAGCTGCTCGGGCACGTCGCCGCGCACGATGCGCTGGGCCAGCCCCTCCACGATGGCGGTCTTCCCCACCCCGGGCTCGCCGATGAGCACGGGGTTGTTCTTCGTGCGCCGGCTGAGCACGTGGATCACGCGCCGGATCTCCTCGTCGCGGCCGATCACGGGGTCCAGCTTGCCCGCCCGCGCCAGCTCCGTAAGGTCGCGGCCGTAGCGCTCCAGGACCTGGTACTTCGCCTCCGGCCTGGGGTCGGTGACCCGCGCCCGGCCCCGGACTTCCGACAAGCCCCGCAGCACCACCTCCTTGGTCACGCCGTTCTGCTGCAGCACGCGGCCGGCGCCGGTCTCGGGGGCGTCGGCCATGGCGAGGAGGAAGTGCTCGGTGCTCGTGTACTCGTCGCCCATGCGCTGGGCCTCGCGCTCCGCCCCCTCCCAGACCCGGCGCAGACCCGGCCCCACGTACAGCTCCGCCGCGCCCTGTACCCGGGGCAGGACCGCCAGCGCCTGCTCCAGCTGCTGCCGGATGCGCGCCACAGGGGCTCCCGCCCGTTCCAACACCTGCGGGACCACCCCTTCGGGTTGCGCCAGCAGGGCCCACAGCAGGTGCTCGGTCTCCATCTGCGGGTGCCCTCGCTCCCGCGCCAGCTCCTGCGCCCGCTGGAGTGCTTCCTGCGACTTTTCCGTCAGCTTGTCCCAGCGCATGGTCCTCCTCCCGCTCACCCGGCTACTTCAGCCCCATGGCGGCCCGCGGATTGTCGTGCCGCAGTCGGGCCAGCTGCTCCAACAGCCGCCGCTCCTCCGGCGTAAGGCGCTGTGGCAGCACCACCTTCACCCTAACCAGCAGGTCGCCCCGACCTCCTCCCCGTAGCCTCGGCATGCCCAGGCCGCGCAGCCGGAAGGTCTGCCCGTTTTGGGTCTCGGGCGGGATCCGCATGGTCACCTTGCCATCCAGGGTCGGGACCTCAACCTGTGCACCCAGCAGCGCCTCCGTGAGGGACACGGGTAGCTCGCACACCAAGTCGTCCCCCTCGCGGGTGAACAGCGGGTGCGGCTGCACCCGCACCTCCACGTACACGTCCTCGCCGTCCGCCGCCCCCCGCACCCGTACCTTTTGACCGGTGCGGACCCCCGGCGGGATCCGAACCCGTACCCGCCGGGGGAACCCGTTGCGTACCAGCAGTTCGCGCTCCGTGCCGCGGAAGGCTTCCTCCAGGCTGATCTCCGCGGTGGTGGTGAGGGGACCTGCCGCGGGGGCGGGCTCAAAGGGTTCCAGCCCTCCCAGGTCGCCGAAGAAGCGCCGGAAGAAGTCCGAAAACCCGCCCAGCAGGTCCTGGGGAGTGCCGAACACCACGGTCCACTGGTCCTGCCGCGGACCGCCGCCGGGCTGGGTGAACACCTGCTCCCAAGGGACCCCGCGCTCTCGCAGCTCCAGCATCTGGTCGTAGCGGGCGCGCTTCTGAGGGTCGCTCAGGACCTGGTAGGCCTCGTTGATCTCCTTGAACTTCTCGGCGGCCTGGGGATCCTTGTTCACGTCGGGGTGGTACTGGCGCGCCAGGCGCCGGAAGGCCTCCCCGATGGCCTTGCTGTCGGCCTTCCGGTCCACCCCGAGGATCCGGTAGTAGTCCTTGAACTCCATGGTTCACCCGCTACCGCCTACTGCGCCACCCGGACCCGCGCGGGCCGCAACACCCGACCGTTCCAGACGTAGCCCTGCTGCAGCACTTCCACGATCGTACCCGGCTCCGCTCCTGCCTCCTCTGCGGGAGCCACCGCCACCGCGTCGTGCCGCGCGGGGTCAAACCGCTCTCCGGCCGCGGGCATGGGCTCAACCCCCAGGCTCTTGAGAGTGTCCAGCAGCGACCGGTGGGTCATGCGCAGCCCCTCCGCGATGGTGGCGGCCGCTTCGGCTTCCGAAGCGTGCACGGCGTACTGGATGGCGCGCTCCAGGTCGTCCACGGCTGCGAGCAGGACCAGCAGCATCTGGCGGCGGGTTCGCTCCACCGCTTCCTGCTGCATGCGGGCCGCGGCCTTCTTGTAGTTCTCCAGGTCCGCGGCCGCGTGCAGGAACTGCTGCCAGTTGCGCTCCGCTTCCTGGCGGTACCGCTCCACTTCCTCCCGAAGGGCCGCCAGCTCTTCCGGACTGGCTGCGGGCGTCGGCTCTGCCCGGGCCGCGACTCCCTCCGGTCCCGGAGCCGCCTCCACGTCAGCGTCCTGCGGATTCGGGCGCTCCTCCGCCATGGCAGCCTCCCGCGCTCACTCGCTCGGCTTGTAGTCCGCGTCGATCACCTCACCGTCCCCTTTGCTCTCCCCCCCGGTGCTGGCACCCGCCGCGGCACCCCGGTACAGCAGCTCGCTGAGCCGGTAGGTGAGCCGCTGCACCTCGTCCGAGAGCTGACGGACGCGGGCCACGTCCCGGGCCTGCACCGCCTGGCGGAGCTCCGCCACCTTCTGCTCCAGCTCCCGGCGCTCCGCTTCCGGCACGCCCTTGGCCTGGTCGCGCAGCAGGCGCTCCGTCTGGTAGGCCAGGCTGTCCCCGCGGTTGAGGACCTCCGCCTCCTCCCGCTTGCGGCGGTCCTCCTCCGCGTGCGCCTCCGCCTCCCGGATCATGCGCTCCACCTCTTCCTTGGTGAGGGTGGAGGTCCCGGTGATCCTGATGGACTGCTCCCGGCCCGTGGCCAGGTCCTTCGCGGAGACCGCCAGGATCCCGTTGGCGTCGATGTCGAAGGTCACCTCGATCTTCGGCACGCCCCGGGGTGCGGGCGGGATCCCGTCCAGGATGAAGCGACCCAGGGTACGGTTGTCCCGGGCCATGGGTCGCTCACCCTGCAGCACGTGGATCTCCACCTGCGTCTGGCCATCCTCCGCGGTGGTGAAGGTCTCGCTCTTGCGGGTGGGGATGGTGGTGTTCCGAGGGATCAACACCGTCATGACCCCGCCCAGGGTTTCGATGCCCAAGGACAAGGGGGTCACGTCCAGCAGCACCACGTCCCGCACCTCGCCCGCCAGCACGCCCGCCTGGATGGCGGCGCCGATGGCCACCACCTCGTCCGGGTGCACCTCCTTGTTGGGTTCCTTCCCGGTGAGGCGCCGCACCAACTCCTGGATCATGGGCATGCGGGTGCTGCCGCCCACCAGGATCACCTCGTGCAGGTCCCGCTCGCTGAGCTTGGCGTCCTGGAGGGCCTGGCGGAAGGGCCCGATGCACCGCTCCACCAGATCCGCGGTCAGCTCCTCGAACTTGGCGCGGGTGAGCACCATGTCCAGGTGCTTCGGGCCGGTGGCGTCCGCGGTGATGAAGGGCAGGTTGATGGTGGTCTGGACCATGGCGCTGAGCTCGATCTTGGCCCGCTCCGCCGCCTCCCGCAGTCGCTGCAGGGCCTGGCGGTCCTGGCGCAGGTCGATGCCGTGTTGCTTGCGGAACTCGTCCGCCAGCCAGTGAACGATCCGCTCGTCCCAGTCGTCCCCGCCCAGGTGGGTATCCCCCGCGGTGGCGCGCACCTGGAACACCCCTTCCCCGATCTCCAGGATGGACACGTCGAAGGTGCCGCCCCCCAGGTCCCACACGAGCACGGTCTCTGAGCCCTTCTTGTCCAGCCCGTAGGCCAGGCAGGCGGCGGTGGGCTCGTTGATGATCCGCAACACCCGTAGCCCCGCGATCTCGCCCGCGTTCTTGGTGGCGGTCCGCTGGGCGTCGTTGAAGTACGCGGGCACGGTGATCACCGCCGCGTCCACCTTCTCGCCCAGGTACGCCTCCGCGTCCTCCTTCAGCTTCTGGAGGATCATGGCGGAGATCTCCTCCGGGGTGAAGGTGCGACCCGCGGCCGGGATCTCCACCACCGCCATCCCGTGCTGACCCTCCACCACCTTGTAAGGGACCATCTTGCGCTCCGTCTCCACTTCGTGGAAGCGGCGTCCCATGAAGCGTTTGATGGAGTAAATGGTGTTCTCGGAGTTGAGGATGGCCTGGCGCTTGGCCATCTGGCCCACCAGCCGTTCCCCGGTCTTCGTGAACGCCACCACGGACGGGGTGAGCCGGCTGCCCTCCCGGTTCGGGATGACCACCGGCTCGCCCCCTACCATGGCTGCGATCACCGAGTTGGTGGTTCCGAGATCGATGCCGACGACCCGACCCATCGCAGTTCCTCCCGTCCCAGGCGGCCCCGTGGGAGTCGCCCGCGTTCGGTCAGCTCACCTCCACCTTCACCTGCCTGGGCTTCGCCCGCTCGCTCTTGGGCACCCGGACTTCCAGCACGCCGTTGCGGTAGCTGGCCTTGGCGGCGTCGGACCGCACCTCCACGGGCAGCGTCAGTCCGCGGACGAACCGGCCGTAGCGCAGCTCCCGGCGCAGGTAGTTGCGGCCCCGCTCCTCCTGCTCCTCCCGGGCCTCCGCCTCGATGGTCAGCGTGTTGTCCTGCACCGTGACGTTCACGTCCTTGGGGTCCACACCGGGGAGCTCCGCGCGGACCACCACCTCTTGATCCGTCTCGTACACCTCGACCGCGGGCTCCCACACCGCCACCTCCCGCGCCTGCGCTCGCCGCGGGGGCCTGCGGCCAACGAGCTCGTCAAACAGCCGGTCCAGCGACCGCTGCACTTCCCGCAGCTCCTCGAACGGGTCCCACCGCAACACGCTCATCGTCTACCCCTCCTTTCTCGTCGGTCTTGCCCTGCCTCGGTCCACTCCATCACCCATTCGAACAGCTCCTCGTGCCGCTCCTGGATCTGCAGGAACAGGCGCACCCCCGCCAGATTCAGCCCCACCCGCTGGGTCAGGTACTGGATCAGGCGGACCCGCTGCACGTCCCGCTCACTGAACAGCCGGATGTGGTTGCGGCGCGCGGGCCGGATCAGCCCCTTGGCCTCGTAGATCCGCAGGGTGCGCGGGTGGACACCCGCCAGCTCCGCGGCCACGCTGATCACGTACACGGGACGATCGTCCCACCGCCTGCGCTCCGCCACCGCCGACCCCAGCGCGTTCCTCACCGTCCACGGCCAGGGTAGCGCCTGACAATACCATTGTCAAGTATGATGACAACCTCGCTGTACCGCCTCGGCGGGCCACCGCACCTGCCCGGGCTCGTAGGGGAACGGCGGCCTCCAGCCCTGCGGCGCCGACGGGTAGTCCTCCTCCCGAAAGTCCGGCCGCTCCGCAGCCTCTCCGGCGTGCACCCGCAGGAACACCCCGGCGGGCGCCACGCGTTCGACGTCCTCCATGGGGATCACCACCCGCCGCTCCCACAGGGGGCCCGCGGCGAACGGCGGAGCGCCCGCGTCGGGAAACTCACCTTCGGCCACCACCGCCTGCACCCGACGGTTGCGCGGGTCGATCACCACCGCCTCCACCCGGCCCAGCTCTTGGTCGGTGGCGTACAACGGCCGGCCCACCTCGGGTTGCATCACCTGACGCCAGCCGGGGGGGATCTCCAAGCCCGTCAGGTGGTTGGCCACTCCCCTCACACCGGAGACGCGAGCGATGGCCTCCTCCAGTCGGCGGGCATCCTCCAGCGACGGCAACGTGCCCGTCACCTCCACGACGCCATCGCGGACGCGCAGGAAGTAGCCCCGCAGCGCCCGCGTGGCCGGATCCGCCTGCACCGACGACACGACCTCCTGGAGCAACTCGTGGTCCACAACCAGCTCGTTGCGCACCTCAAGCACCCCGGGGACCGATCGCGCCAGCTCCTCCGCGCGGGCGGCGAGCGCCCGGTTGTGAACGTGGCCCCGCAGCACGACCACCCCGTCCTCCACGCGCGCCCGGACCGGCAGGGCCAGCACGCGGAGCAGCTCCTCCCGGCTCAGCGCCTCCTCTACGTCCCGCTCTAGCTCATCATCGGGGCGATACGGGGGTAGGTGGGCCACTGCGTCCCGGGACGCCTCCAGGACCACGGCGTCGTGCTCCACCGTGCTGACCCAGTCCGCGGGGACCGCTACATCCCGCGAGAACAGTAGCCCCTGGCGCACCACGAGGTGCTTCACCCGACCCGTGTCGGCGTCCACAAGAACCATGTCCACGCGGCCGATGGGCCCGTCGCTCGCAACCACCCGCTGACCGCGCCGGATGCTGACCACGCGCTCCTCCGGCCTGCCCTCCGCCTCCGCGGCCAGCCGCCGCTGCAATCCCTCCATGCGCCGCAGCGGCCCGGGGATCCTGAGCCAGGCACCTCCCTCGCGCAGGCCCCTCCACCCGGGCCACGAGAGCGTGGCGGGCGTGTGGGCGTCCGGCTGCCACCGGGGGAGCTTCTCCAGCTCCCCCAGGCTCAGCCGCAGGGACACCCGGTCTTCCGTGGCGTCGCCGACTTCCTCCGCGGGAACGGTCACCTCCTCCCCCGAAGGGAGCCGCACCACGACCCCCACCACCCGGCGCTCCCGCGGGCTCACCACGACTTGCGTGACCGTCCCCGCCGGCCCGTCCGCCCCCTGCGCCTCGGCACCCAGCCGGATCTCCAACCGCGGCGAAACCCTGCCCGGCGCCGTGCCCATAGCCAGCCCTCCGCGCTATACTCGTTGCCGCCTCCAGTGTTGCGGAGGTGCGGGAGGCTGTCAAGTATCATCCCTTGACACGGAGGTGGCGGTGTCGGTCCTGGACCTCTTCTGGGTGTTCTTCATCGTCTCCGCTCTCCAGCCGGTGCTGCAGCGCCGGTGGCTGGAGGCCGCGCGGCTGCGCCTGATCCACGAGCTCGAGCGGGCCCGGGGGTCCCGGGTCATCGCCATGATCCACCGCCAGGAGACCATGAGCTTGCTGGGCTTCCCCCTGGTCCGGTACATCGACATCCACGACTCCGAGGCGGTGCTGCGCGCCGTGCGCTTCACCCCGCCGGAGATGCCCATCGACCTCATCCTCCACACCCCCGGAGGACTCGTGCTGGCGGCAGAGCAGATCGCCCGGGCGCTGCGGGCTCACCGGGGAAAGGTGACGGTGTTCGTCCCGCACTACGCCATGTCGGGCGGCACCCTCATCGCGCTCGCTGCGGACGAGATCGTCATGGACCCGCACGCGGTCCTGGGGCCCGTGGACCCGCAGCTGGGCCAGTACCCGGCGGCGTCGGTGCTGAAGGTGCTCGAGCGGAAGAACATCAACGAGGTCGAAGATCAGACGGTAATCCTCGCGGACGTGGCGGAGAAGGCCCTGCACCAGGTGCGGTCCACCGTCCGCGAGCTGCTGGCAGACAAGATGAGCGCGGAGCAGGCGGAGGCGGTGGCGGAAGCCCTGAGCAGCGGGCGCTGGACGCACGACTACCCCATCACCGTGGAGGAAGCGCGCGCCCTGGGGCTGCGGGTGTCCACGGAGATACCCTCCGAGGTGCACAGGATCATGGCCCTATACCCCCAGGCCGGGCACCGTCGGCCGTCGGTGGAGTACGTGCCGATCCCCTACGCGCCCCCGACCCCGCGGCCTGCACCGTCCCGCGAGCCGGGCCGGGCGCGGGAATAACCCGCCCAGCCGTCCGTTGTGTATAAGTGGATGCGGCCAGGGGCCGCCCGGCCCGGGTCACATCCGCAGGCTGGCCTGCCCGGGCTGGCGACTCCACCTCCTCACCCGGCGGATGTGATCTCGTGCCGGGCCCCTTGGTGCGCGTCCACGCCCGCTTGCGCGGGCACGCCGAAGATCTCGGGAGAGGAGGTGATGGGCCATGCTGGTGCGTCGGACGAGTCCCTTTGCGGAGATCGCGGCGCTCCAGCGGGAGCTCAGCAACCTGTTTGACCGGATCTTCGGTTCTGAGGGCACCGGGGACGTGGCGTTCGTGCCCGCCATGGACGCGTACTTCGCGGACGGCCACTTCGTGGTCCGCCTCGACCTGGCCGGGGTGGACCCGAAGGGCGTGGACATCCTGGCGGGCCCCAACACGCTGACGGTCCGCGGGGAGCGGAAGGCGCCTGAAGTGCCCCGGGATGACGTGGTGATGATCGGCATCCCGTACGGGCGCTTCGAGCGCACCCTGACCCTGCCCGCCGGGCTGGACGCGGCGCAGGCGCGCGCCCAGTGGCGGGACGGGATCCTGGAGATCCGGGTTCCGGTCGAGCAGAAGTTGCTGCCCAAGAAGGTCCCGGTGGAGCTCGCCGCCTGATCCCCGGATCGGGGGGAGGGATCCTCCCCTCCCCCCCCGGACAAGAGTGACGGCGAAAGGGCGAAAGGAGGTGAGTCCGATGCCGGACCTGGGCCTGTTGATCCTTCGTACCGTGGTCGGACTCCTGTTCGTCGGGCACGGGGCTCAGAAGCTCTTCGGCTGGTTCGGCGGCACCGGCCTGGGCGGGACCGCGGCTTGGATGGAGCAGCTGGGGCTGCGGCCCGGGCGGCTTTGGGCGCTTGCGGCGGGGCTGGCTGAGTTTGTGGGCGGTGCGTCGCTGGCGCTCGGCCTGCTGGTGCCCGTGGCCGCGGTGCTGATTGTGGCCGTCATGGCCACGGCCATTGCGCTGGTCCACGCCCGGAACGGGCTGTGGGTGCAGAACGGCGGGTATGAGTACCCGCTGGTGAACAGCGCGGTGGCTGTGGCCGTGGCCCTGGCGGGCCCGGGCCGCTACGGGCTGGAGCCCGCCCTGGGCCTGCACGTGCCCGCGGAGCGCGTCGTGGCCTGGGGCGTGGCGCTGGCGGCGCTGCTCGCCCTCTTCCTCGGACTGCGCAGCAGCCAGCAACCAGCCCGGGCGTGAGCCCCGGCGCGGGGGGGGGGTCCCGAGCCCTCCCGTAGTTTGCTCTTAGAGGGCCTGCTCCGCCGGACGGGCTGTGCGTGCAGACTCCCGCACCGCAGACATCACCTCGCGGCGAGCGGGTTTCCAGCGCAGCCACCACCGCTCCAGCCGACCGAGCCCCCAGAACAGCAGCAGGATCACCCCCGCCACGAGGGCGATGAGCGCCAGGGTGAGGGACGCGTTGTAGGTGCTCTGGGCGAAGGAGAGCAGGTACCCGAGGCCCTGGCTGGAGGCCACGAACTCGCCCACCACCGCACCCGTGAACGCGAACCCCACCGCCACCTTCAAGCCGCTCGCGACCCACGCGCTCACCGAGGGCACGTACACCTCCCGCACCACGTCCCACCTTCCTCCGCCCAGGGTCCGCACGCGCTCCACAAGCCGCGGGTCCACCTCCCGCACGCCCGTGTAGGTGGCGAAGAACATCACCACCATCACCAGCAGGAAGCTCAGGGCCACCTTCGACGCCACGCCGATCCCGAACCAGATCACGAACAGCGGCGCCAGCACCACCCGTGGCATCGCGTTGAGGAGGGCCATCACAGGCTCCAGCACCTCCGCCACGGGCCGCACCACGGCCGACAGCAGCCCAAGGACGCAGCCGCTCGCCGTCCCCACCAGCAAACCCGCCACCGCTTCCCACACGGTCACGCGAAAGTGGGGCCACACCTGCCCCGTGTGCACGAGATGGTACAGCACCGACGCCACGCGGCTGGGGGGCGGGAACAAGAAGGGGTCCAGCAAGCCCAGGCGGGACGCGAGCTCCCAGGCGCCCGCGGCGGTCAGCGCTGCGACGGCGCGGATCACGCGGGCACCTCCCAGCCCAGGCGCGCCACCTCGGACCGCAGCGCGTCCCACACCGCCTCCACCAGACGGCCGAAGGCATGCTGCGAGCGCACACCCACCAGGTCCCGGGGTCGTCCGAAGGGCACAGTGAACTCCCGGACTACCCGGGCCCCAGGGCCCGCGGACATCACCGCGACGCGATCGCTCAGCGCGATGGCTTCCTCCAGGTCGTGGGTCACCAGCAGCACCGAGATGCCCTCCTCCTGCACGAGCCGCAGCACGTCGGCTTCCAGGAAGTGGCGCACAATGGCGTCCACGCTGGCGAAGGGCTCGTCCATGAGCAACAGCCTGGGACGCGCGGCCAGCACTTGGGCCAGCGCCACCCGTTTGCGCATCCCGCCTGACAGCTGCCCGGGGTAGCGGTCCGACGCGCCCAGCAACCCCACCCGGCGCAGCCAGGCCGCTGCCTGATCCCTGGCGTCGCGCCGGCTCGCACCACGGAAGCGCAGCGGCAGTGCCACGTTCTCTCGGCTGGTGCGCCAGGGCAAGAGAGCGTCGTCCTGGAACAGGATCCCTACCTTCGGGTCGGGCTCGCGCACCGGCCTCCCGAACACCGACACCAAGCCTGAATCCGGGCTCACCAGTCCAGCGACGCAGCGAAGCAGGGTACTCTTGCCGCAGCCCGAGGGACCCACGAGGCCGACGAATTCGCCCTCCCCGAGCTCCAGGTCCACGCCCTGGAGGACGACGTGAGCCCCGTAGCGGACCGAGAGACCGCGGAGCTCCAGGGCCTTCAC
>JBEQAH010000037.1:0-10742 GCA_041640435.1 bacterium
GGGCAGGACGTCTTCCATCCGTCCCACCGCCACGAGCCGGCCCCGCCACGCGGCCAGGGCTTCCGCCTGAGGGCAGGCAGGATCGAGCGTGTGAACCCTGGCGCCCCACACAACCAGATCCGCGTGCATCTTCACCCCCTCGTGATCAGTGGGTAGGCGTAGGGCGCCCCTGGCAGGGCGCCAGGCGACGCGGGATCGCCGCGGGCGCAGGGATCCACACTTTCATCCCACGAACTCGGCCAGCACCTGGGAAAACCTGTCGGGCTCCTCCACCATCAGGGCGTGGCCGCTGTTCTCGAACCACACCACCCGGCAATCCCTGAGGCGCTGGGCCATGTACTCCACCCAACCCCAGTGGCACACTTGGTCGTCCCGGCTGTGGCAGATCAGAACCGGGAGATCCACCTCACCCACAAGCTCCCGTAGGTCCTCCGCGATGAGCGTCTTGAAATACTTGTAGCCCACGTACGCGGGCATGCGCAGCCAGTGGGAGTACAGGAACCAGGTCTGGGTGGCCTGCATGTCCGTTCGCTTGAAGTTCCTGTCCGCGAAGGCTGCCATCACCTCCGGCAAGCCCCGGCGGATCCCCTCCAGCGCACCCTCGGCCTCCTCAGGGCTCATCCCGAAGGGCTCGGAGTCCGTGCGGACGAACCGAGGGGTCGCGGGCGCCACCATGACCAACCGCGTCACCCGTCGGTCCGGGTTAAAGCGGGTAACGTACTTCAGGCCCACCCCCGCTCCCATGGACCAGCCCACCAGGGTCACGTCCTTCAGGTCCAGCGTCTCTACGAACGCCTGCAGGTCCCCGCACATCTCGTCGTAGGTGTACTCCGAGTAGGGCTTGTCCGACTCACCATGCCCTCGGAGATCCACGCAGATGCAGCGGTATCGTCCGTGGAGGTCCAGGACCGCGTAATTCCACGTATCCACCGTGGCGCTGTAGCCGGGGACGAACAGGATCGGCTTTCCCCGTCCCCCATCCCGGTAGTGCATGCGGATACCCGTGCGAAGATCTACCCAGGGCATTCGACCCACCCCCCTTCGCTCAAAATCGCAGGACCTGCCGCACCACCCGCCCCTCCGCGAGGGCGTCGAACGCCTCGTTGATCTCCTCCAACTTCACCACCCGGCTCAGCAGGCGCTCCACCGGCAACAGGCCCGCCTGGTACATGGCCACGTACCGGGGGATGTCCCGCCGCGGGACGGAGCTCCCCATGTAGGAGCCCTTCAGCGTCCTCTCCTCCGTCACCAGAGTCACCGCCGGGAGGGTGAGGTGGCGCTGCGGGTCGGGCAGACTGACGGTCACCGTGGTGCCGCCCCGGCCAGTGGCGCGGTACGCTTGCTCCAGAACCCTCTCGCTACCTGCGCACTCGAAGGCGTAGTCGGCACCGCCTCCCGTGAGATCCCGCACGGCGCTCACCGCGTCCTCCTGGTCTGCCCGGACGGTGTGGGTGGCGCCCGCGGCGCGGGCCAGTTCCAGCTTCTCCGGCACCACATCGACAGCCACCAGGGGATTGGCTCCCGCAGCTCTCGCTCCCAGCACCGCGCTGAGCCCCACCCCTCCCAGGCCGAATACCACGACGGAGCTTCCCGGCTCCACCCGCGCGGTGTTGAACACCGCCCCCACGCCCGTGAGCACGGCACAGCCGAACAGGGCCGCGATCTCCGGCGGGACGTCCGCCGCCAGCTTCACCAGGCTCTCCTGCGCGGCGACCGTGTACCGGCTGAAGGCGGAGACCCCCAGGTGGTGATGGAGCGTTGCGTCCTTCAGGTGGAAGTGGCACGAACCGTCCAGCAGGCAGCCTGCGTTGTTCGCGGCGTTTCCCCGTTCGCACAGAGCGGGACGTCCCACCGCGCAGAAGCGACAGCGGCCGCAGGCGGGGACGAAACTGAACACCACCCGGTCCCCTTCCCTGAAATCCGCCACGCCCGGGCCGGTGGCCCGCACCACCCCGGCCGCTTCGTGGCCGAGGACCATGGGCATCACCCGGGGCCGCGTGCCGTCGATCACGGAGAGATCCGAGTGGCAGAGACCTGCCGCCTGAACCTCCACCAGGACCTCGCCCCAGCTGGGTTCTTCCAGCTCGACCTCCTCCACCCGCAGCGGCCGACTCTCCCGGTAGGGCCGGGGTTGCCTCATCTCGTAGAGCACCGCGGCTTGCGTTCGCATGGTCCTCACTCGCTGAAGAACGGCTTCAAGGTCACCCACTTCCCCTTGCGGGCCTCCACCATGGCCAGCGCGCGGATCCCGGAGTGGTCCGTCCGCGTGTACCCGAAGGGTGGGGTCAGGCCACCCGCGGTGAAGTTTCGGATCGTCTCCATCGCCTCGATGAATCGATCCCTGGTCAACTCCCGCCCGGCACGCCTCAGGCCCTCCACCAGCAGCGCCGCGGAGGCATCGGAGGAGATGCTGTATCCACCGGGGACCTCCTGGGGGAACGCGGCCCGAAGGCGCGCCCGGTAAGCGGAGGCCGCGGGCCCCGGATCCTCGGGGTCCACAAGCCACGCTCCCGCCTGCACGCCGTCCATCAACTCTCCGGCAAGCCTGAACATCACGGGGTCGGACAGGACGTACGTCATGAGGAAACGCGTCCGCAGTCCCACCCGGGCGGCTTCCCGGAAGAGGGACGCGGCCGAGATGGGGATGGCGTAGACGAACACCAAGTCCGGGCTTGCCTCCCGCAGTCGCACCGCGTGTGCGGTGAAACTGGTCTCCCCGGGCTCGTAGGGGACCTCCGCCACGGCCCGTACGCCATTCAGGCGGAGGTACTGGAGGAACCCGTCCCGACCTTCCTTGCCGTAGGAGTCGTTCTGGTAGAAGACGGCGATCCGGCGGGCCTTCAACACCTCCAGCGCCCATTTGCCCATGATGCGACCTTCGAAGAAATAAACGGGTTGAATATTGAAGTAGTTGCGCTTGAAGGGATGGATCCACATCGAGGAGCCCGACGCCGGAGCCACCACGGGCACCTGCCGCTCCACCAGGTAGTCCATGATGGCCGCGCCGGTCGGGGTTCCCAGGGGCCGGAAGATGGCGAAGACCTCGTCCCGCTCTACCAGCTTCCGCGTCACGGCCACGGTTTCGGAAGGGATGTACCGATCATCCTCCAGCAGGAGCTGGATCCGGCGGCCGTGAATCCCTCCTTGGTCGTTCACCCACCTGAAGTACGCCTCCGCCCCCCGGGCAAGAGGAATCCCGATGGTGGACACGGGCCCCGACAGAGCCACAGGCATGCCCACCCGGATCGAGTCCGCGGTGACCCCGGGCACCCGCTGGGCCCCGGCGGGGGCCGCAAGGGCCGCCGCCATCCCGGCGACCGCCAAACACCACAGGAGCGCTCGCATCTCCACCACCCCCTGCACCGATGTCAACTCCCCAGGTACAGCCGCTCGACTTCCGGACTCTTGCGCAACTCGTCCACAGGACCTTCGAGAGCCACCCGTCCCCCTCGCAGGACGCTGGCTCGGGAGGCGACCCGCAGCGCCAGGTACGCGTTCTGCTCAGCCAAGAGGACCGTGGCGCCGGTCGCCTGCAACTGTCGCAGGAGATCCAGGATCTGCTGGACCACCTTGGGTGCGAGCCCCAGGGAGGGCTCGTCCAGGAGAAGGAGCTTGGGCCTGGACATGAGGGCCCGGGCGATGGCCAGCATCTGCTGCTCACCTCCGGACAGCTGGCCCGCCGGGGTGTGGAAGCGCTGTCGGAGGGACGGGAACCACTCCAGGACCTGATCCAGATCCTGGCTGATCCCGTGGTCTTTTCGCCGGTATGCACCCATGCGGAGGTTCTCCGCCACCGTGAGCTCCGCGAACACCTCCCGCCCTTCGGGGACGTGTGCTATCCCCCGGCCAACCACTTGCGAGGGAGGGAGTCCGTCGATCCGCTCCCCCAGGAACCGGATCGTCCCCGCCCGCGGTCGCAACAGCCCGGACACGGTCCTGAGGACCGTGGTCTTCCCTGCGCCGTTTGCCCCCAGCAAGGCCACGACCTCTCCCACCTGCACCCGAAGGGTCACGCCGAACAGGACATCGACCCCGCCGTAACCCGCCCTGACCCCGTCAAGCTCCAACATGCTCCGCTTCTCCCAAGTAAGCCTCCAGCACCGCCGGATGGCGGCGAACCTCCTGCGGCGTGCCCTCGGCGATGAGCCTCCCGAAGTTCAACACGAACACGCGGTCACAGACGCGGCTTACGAGCTCTACGTCGTGCTCCACGACAACGACGGTGCAGCCCAACCGCACCTGCAGGCTGCGCACGAGCTCCCCCAGGGCAGTCCGCTCTTCGCCGGCGAGGCCCGCGGCGGGCTCGTCCAGCAACAGCAGCCGGGGCCGCCCGGCAAGGGCGCGGGCGAGATCCACCCGCTTCTGCAGCGGTGCGGGCAGGGCGAGGGGGCTCACGTCCGCCACAGCGGAGAGGTTCAGCTGTTCCAAGGTTTCCCGGGCGGTCTGTCGGGCCCTGGGACCGCTTAAGCCTCCGTGCTCGGCGCCCACGAGGACGTGGTCCAGGACCGAAAGGCCGACGAGCATCCGCGGAATCTGAAACGTCCGCCCAATCCCCAGGCGGGCCAGCTGGTGGCTCTTGTATCGCAACAACGGCTGACCGGCAAAGTACACCGTGCCCTGCGCCGGTGTCACGAACCGGCTCACCACGTTGAGCAGGGTTGTCTTCCCGGCGCCATTGGGTCCGATGATCCCTGCCACCTCCCCCGGAGCCACCGCGAGGTTCACCCCGTCCAGAGCCGTCACGCCTCCGAACCTCACCCGCAGATCCCGAACCTCAAGGACC
Organism: bacterium; assembly: GCA_041640435.1. GTDB lineage: Bacteria > Sysuimicrobiota > Sysuimicrobiia > Sysuimicrobiales > Sysuimicrobiaceae > Tepidifontimicrobium. Next base: position 4,784 of record JBEQAH010000037.1, read on the forward strand.
GGTGGCACGGGAACGCCTCCACACCACCGCGACGGGCTTGCGAGTGAAAAGCCCATTGAGCCGTAGCCGCCACAAGCCTCCCGGGAAGAACATCACCACGAGCACCATGGCCCCGCCGTAAAGGATGCTGCGCAGGTCCCGCACGCCGCTGAGGGCCTGAAAGCCCACGGTGAGCGCCACGGCGCCCACCACGGCACCTGGCACCGAGGCGAGCCCTCCGATGACCACCGCGCTCAGCAGGAAGATGGACGCCTGCAGGCTGAAATCAGACGGACTGATGAACCCCACCACGTGGGCCTGGAGGGCGCCCGCGAGCCCCGCATACCCTGCGCTCAAAGCGAAAGCCGCCAGCTTGGTGCGCACGGGGTCGATGCCGGATGCCTGGGCCACCCATTCCGCATCGCGCACCGCAACCATCGCCCGACCCAGCCGGCTCCGCTCCACGCGTAGAGCTAGCCAGCTCAGCCCTGCCAGGATCGCCACCGTGAAGTAGTACAGCTGCCAGTCCTCAGGGATCGCCGAAGTCCAGAGCAGGCGGTGCGGCTTCAGCCCCATGTATCCGCCTGTCAGCGACTCCCACTTGAGCAGGAACTGGGAGACGAAGGTCCCGAACCCGAGGGTGGCCACCGCAAGGTAGGGTCCGCTCAGCCGCAGGGCGGGAACCCCTAAGGCAAGTCCCACCACTGCCGCGCCCACTGCCGCCAGAGGGATGCTGAGCGCCAGAGGAAACGCAAAGCGCAGGCTGAGGAGCGCAGAAGTGTATGCCCCGATGCCCATGAAGCCCGCGTGTCCCATAGAGACCTGACCCGCCTGCCCCGTCAGGAGGTTGAGGCCGATGGCGGCCGCGGCGAAGATCAGCCCGAGGGTGAGGACGTACAGCCCGTACCCGGGGACCACAGCGGGCAGCAGCACCGCGCCCAGAGCCAGGGACCAGGCCCAGGGGTTCCTCATACGCGTCTGTGTCGGTAGGTGCCCATCAGTCCCTGAGGTCGGAGCGCCAGGGCGATCACGATGAGCAGGAAGGCTAGGCTTGCCTTCAGTTCCAGACTTCCGTACGCCCCGGCAAGGTTCTCCAGCACCCCCAAGACCACCCCGCCCACGGGGGCTCCCGGCAGGCTGTCCATACCGCCCAGCACCGCGGCTGCAAACCCCTTGAGGAGCAGGTCCACCATCCGGTTGGGCTCCAGGTACAGCACCGGTGCCGCTAGGATGCCCGCCAGGGCTCCCAGGGCAGAGCCGATGGCCCAAGACAGAGCGAACATCCGGTCCACGGGGATCCCCACCAGGTGCGCGGCGGCCTGGTTCGAGATGGTCGCCCGCATGGCGATGCCCGGGACGGTGTACCGGAAGAACCCGTAGAGTGCGGCGGCCAGGAGCACTCCCACGGCGAGGTTCAGGACCTGATCCACAGGGAGCAGCGCCGCGCCCACCCGGACAGGCGGACCGGTCCACAGGAAAGGGAACGTCTTCACGTCGTGTCCCCACACCACGCCCACCGCCCCGTTCAGAACCAGCGCCACTCCCAGGGTTGCCACCACGAGGCTCAGGACGGTCGCGTGTCGGGTGCGGGCCACGCGGAAGATGCCCCACTCCACGAGAGCTCCCAACAGGGCTGCGCAAACCAGCGAGAGTACCACGGCGACGGCCAAGGGAGCACCCATCTGCACGGCCACGGCGTAGGCCACGAACGTGCACACCGTGGCCATGTCCCCGTGTCCGAAGTTCACGATCTCGGTGGTCTTGTAGATCAGCACCAAGCCGAGGGCCATGAGGGCGTACACGGCCCCCGCTGCCACACCGCCCACCAGCACATCCGCGAGCAGGCGCCCATCCATCCTTCACCGGTGGGTCCGGATGACCACCATCTGGATGTTCGTCATCTCCTCGATGGCGTACCGTACCCCCTCCCGGCCGATCCCACTGCCCCGGACGCCGCCGTAGGGCATGTGGTCCACCCGGTAGGCAGGGGTGTCGTTGATGATCACACCCCCGAAGTTGAGCCTTCGGATGGCCTGAAGGACACGGTCTACGTCCCGGGTGAACACCGCGGCCTGCAGCCCGTACTCCGTGGCGTTGGCCTGTTCCAGAGCCTGCTCGAAGTCGTCGGCGCGGATCACCGACGCCACGGGGGCGAAGGCTTCCTGCGCCACCACCTTCATCTCGGGCCGCACCTCCGTCAGCACCGTGGGCCAGTACACGGCGCCCTGCCGGCGGTGGCCGGTCAGCACCCGGGCACCGCCGGCCAGGGCCTCCTCCACCCACGCCTCGATGCGGCGGGCCTCGCCCTCGTCGATCATCGGCCCCACGTCAACCCGCTCATCGAGGGGGTCACCGACCACCATGTCCTCGCTGGCCTGCACGAACCGGTCCAAGAAGGGTTCGTAGGCGCGCCGGTCGGCGTAGATGCGCTGGACGGAGATGCACACCTGCCCGGAGTTGTAGTACGCGCCCACGGCGCACCGCCGCGCCACGAAGTCCAGGTCCACGTCCGGGGCCACGATCACCGGAGACGTGTTGCCCAGCTCCAGGGTCACCTTCTTGATGCCGGCCCGCTCGGTGATGCGTCGTCCCACCGCGGGGCTGCCGGTGAAGCTCACCTTGGCCACCCGGGGATCGGCCACCAACCACTCCCCGACCGTAGAGCCCGGTCCCACCACCAGGTTCAGGGCCCCGGGCGGTAGGCCCGCCTCCTGCAGGACCTGGCACAGGAGCACCGCGGTGAGAGGAGTTGTACTGGCCGGCTTGAGGACCACGCTGTTCCCCGCGGCCAGGGCGGGTGCCACCTTGTGGGCCACCAGGTTCAGGGGGAAGTTGAAGGGCGTGATGGCGGCCACCACTCCCACGGGTCTGCGGACCCAGAATCCGAAGTAGCCCTCTCCCGCGGGCACCGCATCCATGGGCACCGTCTCACCGTGGATGCGCTTGGCCTCCTCGGATGCCACGGTGAAGGTGGTGATCCCCCGGTCCACCTCGATGCGGGCGAACTTCAGGGCTTTGCCCGCTTCCGCGGCGATGGTACGGGCGAACTCCTCCCGCCGCTGTTGGATTAGCTCCGCGGCCCTGCGCAGGATCTCCCCGCGGCGGTGGGCGGGGAGGTCCGCCATGACCTCCGCAGCCTTCTGCGCCGCGCCCACCGCGGCGTCCACGTCCTCCCGGCGCGCCTCGGGGATGGTGCCCATCACCTCTCCTGAGTACTTGTTGCGCACCTCCAGAGGCGGTCCCCCCTCGACCCACCGTCCTCCGACGAACAACCGCGCCTCCATCCAGCCCCTCCTCAGATCCCCTGTGATGGGTCTAGCGGATCGCCAGGAATGTCCCCCAGGTCTGCCCGGCGCCCCCGGGTGATGAGCGCCCTCGCCTGGCGCACCTTGTTCGCGCTGACTTCGTTCAACGCCCCAATCTGGTCCTTGGGCCCGTAGCGGCTCGGGAGCCACCCCTGGGCGACGGCTGCGGCTCCCGCGAGCGCCAGGCACACGACAACAAGCCCCGCGCCGACGAGGAAGCGTCGATCTGGCGCTTTCACGACTCCCACCCCCCGGATTCATGTTGCGGTGTTACTTCGCCCCGCTCGATCTCGTACACCCGGTCCGCCAGGGCCTCCACCCTGTGGTGTTCCGATTCCGCCAGCAGCACCGAGCGACCCTGCCTGACCGCCTCCCGCAACGCGTCTCCGATCTGGTCCGCCAGAGCCGGGGCGAGTCCTTCAAAGGGCTCATCCAGCAACAGCAACCGGTTCCCCGCCACCAGGGCCCGCCCCAAGGCCACGAGCTTCTGCTGGCCGCCGCTCAGCTGACCCGCGGGTCGTTGCGCCAGCGCCCGAAGCCCGGGCATCCAGGTGTACACGGTTTCCAGCCGCTCCCGCTCGTCGGAGAACCCATTCACCCACACGGGCAGCAACAGGTTTTCCTGGACCGTGAGGCTGGGGATCAGGCGCCGGTCCTCTGGCATGTAGCCGATGCCCAAGGCGGCCCGTCCGTGGGCGGGGACTGTAGCCAGGTCGGCGCCCCCGAAGCGGATGCGGCCCCGAAGGGGGGTCACCAAGCCCATGACGGTGCGAAGGGTGGTGGTCTTGCCGGCTCCGTTCCGCCCCACGAGGCCCACCACCATTCCCTCCGGTACCTCCAGCCTCACACCCCGGAGGATCGTGATCCGGCGGACGGATACGTAGACGTCCTCCAGGCGCAACATCTAGCGCCTCCCCGTCACCGCCAAGCGGATCTCCGGATCCTCCAGGACCTCCTCCGGAGGGCCGTCCGCGAGGATACGTCCGTTGTTCAGCACCAACACCCGGGTGGCGTACCGCCGCACCACGTCCATGTCGTGCTCCACGAACAGCGCCGTCACCCCTGCCTCCCGCAAGGCCGCCACCAGGGTGTCCATAACCTGAAACTTCTCCCGGGCGCTCACGCCGCTGGTGGGCTCGTCCATGAGAAGAAGGCGGGGTCGGAGGGCGAAGGCCATGGCCACGTCCAGGAGCTTGCGCCCGCCCTCGGGGAGTTCCCCCGCGGGTCGGTCTGCCTGGCTCAACAACCCGAACTGCAGCAGGACCTCGTCGGCCGCCTGAACCCTGGCGGTCTGTTGGAGCGGCTGCCAGGCACTCCCCCAGCGGCCCTCCCGGGTGACGAGGGCGACCAGCACGTTCTCGCGAACCGTGAGGGTCAGGAACAACTGCGGGATTTGGAAGGAGCGGCCCACCCCGAGTGCCGTGATCTGATGCGGGCTCAACCCCACCACGTCCTGCCCCCAGAACCGGATCGCGCCCCGTTCGGGCCGCAGGTAGCCGGTGATGAGGTTCAGGAAGGTGGTCTTCCCGGCGCCGTTCGGCCCCACTACGCCGACGAACTCCCCCGGATACACGATCACCGTCTCGCGCTCCGCGGCGGTGATGCTCCCGAAGTGCAGGGTCAGGTCCTCGACTTCCAGGATGGGTGTCTTCACGCCCGCTGCCTCCGCCACAGACGCTCCACCGGGGACCAGAGCCCGCCCGGCAGGAAGAGGATGATCAGGAGCATGGCGACCCCCAACATCATTTGCCAAGCGTACGGCGCGTACTTGAAGGCGTAGCTTCGAAGGAGCTCGTAGGCCACTGCGCCCGCGAGCGCCCCCATGACGCTCCCGCTCCCCCCCAGGACGGCGATGAACACCAGCTCACCGGAGGTGGTCCAGTACGAAAGCCCCGGATCCACATGGCCCACGTTCAGGGCGGTCAGGATGCCCCCCAGACCCGCCAGGCCGGAGGCCAGCAGGAACGTTCTGTACACGATGCGGTTCACGGGCGCTCCCAGGTACGCTACCCGGACCTCGTTGTCCCGTACCGCCCAGGCCAGGTACCCCGCGGGCGCTTGGGTGTACCGATGCACCAGCCAAGCGGCTCCCGCGGTACACGCCAGCGCCAGGTAGTACACCAGCAGGCGCGCCTCGTCCCCCGCCCGGGAGAGGCCCAAGACCGTGGGGGTGGGGATCCGGATGCCATCGCTCCCTCCGGTCACGGCGTACGCCTTGATCAGCACCCCGTACAGCACCATGGAGAAGGCCAAGGTCAACATGGCGAAGAAGATGTCTCGGTAGCGGGCCACCAAAAGCCCCACCACGGCGCCCAGAAAGGCGGCTGTGGCCACCCCCAGGGGTGCCAACAACAGCGCCTCCCGAAGACCCCAGGTGCGCATGGTGAAGCCCACGGCGTACGCGGCGGCCGCAAAGAATAACCCCTGCCCGAAGGACACCAGGCCTGCCCGCATGAGAACCACCACGGACAGCACCGCCACGCCCTTGGCCAGAGCCAGGGTGAGGAGGAATACAAGCCAGGGGGGCAACACCGCGCCGGCCGCGGCCAGAGCCAAGAGCCCGGCGGCTGCAACCCCCGCCCCCGGCGCTCTCATATCCGACGAGCCTCCGCCCGCCCGAACAACCCCAAGGGCCGGACCAACAGCACCGCGGCCATCACCAGGTAAATGGTGAA
>JBEQAH010000038.1:0-10695 GCA_041640435.1 bacterium
GCCGCCACCCACGAGGACACCAAGTATTCCCTCGGCAGCGTGCTCAACCACGTGCTGCTGCACCAGACCGTCATCGGCTTAGAGGCCAAGCGGCAGATGGAATTGTTCGAGGATGCGCCGGACGTGGTGGTGGGCTGCATCGGAGGAGGCAGCAACTTCGCCGGGCTGGCGTTCCCCTTCCTCGCGGACAAGCTGCGGGGCCGTGCGGTGCGGGTGGTGGCGGTGGAGCCCACGGCCTGTCCAACCCTCACCCGCGGTCGCTACCTGTACGACTTCGGCGACACCGCGCGGACCACGCCGCTGGTCAAGATGTACACCCTGGGCCACACCTTCGTGCCGCCCAAGATCCACGCGGGCGGGCTGCGCTACCACGGGGATGCGCCCACCGTGTGCTTTTTGTACGACCAGGGCTACATCGAGGCGGTGGCGTACCCGCAGGTTGCGGTGTTTGAAGCCGCGGTGCAGTTCGCCCGGGCCGAAGGGATCCCCCCGGCGCCGGAGAGCGCGCACGCGGTGCGGTTTGTGATCGACGAGGCGGTGCGGTGCCGCGAGGCGGGCGAGTCCCGGGCTATCCTCTTCAACCTGTCGGGCCACGGGCACTTCGACCTGAGCGCGTACGAGGAATACCTGAGCGGCCGGTTGACGGACTACGAGTACCCGGAGGAGGAGATCAAGCGGGCTCTGGCGGACCTGGCCCCGCTGCAGCCGGCCTAGCCGGTCAGGCCTCCCCCAGAGGTAGCGTTATCAGGCGGTCCACCCGGACTTCGAGCTCGAGGAGAAGCTGGCGGGCAGCTCCCTCGCACTCGGACGGAACCACCAGGTGGAACTCGCCCCCGCAGGCGTCCGCGTAGGCCCGGAACAGCCGCCACTGCCGCTCGGTTTCCTCCAGGTCCAGGGAGTCGCAGGTCTCCGCCTCCACGAGTACAAGGCGGTTTCGGACATCCCGGCAGGTGAGGTCTGGCCGGGAGGGGGCGAAGCCCGGAAGGTGCACCGAGCGCGGAGGCCGCTCGCCCGGCAGGTCCGCGAAGATGCGGGTGTAGCCCGAGGCCAGGTACTGCGCGCGCGCCTGCCGGACCAACCGGAGGTGCCGCTGGAACGACGCGAGCCTGCGGTGGGCCAACTCGTGCCTACCGGGCCGCCCGTGCCCGGGCGCGGTGGGAGGGACAGTCCACACCGCTAGATTGCCACGGAGCCGACCGCCGTCCAACGGGATCGCGGCCCGTGGTATGGTGGCGGGGGGAGTGCCGTGTCTACCCACGACATTGGCAAGACCGAACGCACCGAGATGTACCTGAAGGCGGTGTTCGCGCTACAGCACACCGCCCCGCCGGCCACCGTCTCCAAGGTAGCGGAGTTCATGGGCGTTTCCGTGCCTTCGGCCTCCGAGATGCTGAAGCGCCTGGAGCAGCAGGGCTACGTGGAGGCTCGAGAGGAGGGGGTGGGGCTGACCCGGGAGGGCCAGCGGGTGGCCGTGCGCGTGGTGCGGCGGCTTCGGCTGGCAGAGCGCCTGCTCACGGACGTGCTGGGACTCGAGCTCGAGCGGGCGTACGAGGAGGCGTGCAAGCTGGAGCACGTGATCAGCCCGGAGGTAGAGGCCCGCCTGGAGCGGGTGCTGGGACAGCCCACCCGCTGCCCCCATGGTCTGCCCATCCCTTCCGCAGACGGCGCGGTGCCCCCTCTGCCGACCCGAACCCTGGCAGACGTGCCGCCAGGTTCCACCACTCAGGTCTGGGCGATCCCCGAGGAGAACGCGGAGCTGGTCCGCTATCTGAGGTCGCTGGGGCTTGTCCCGGGTGCAAAGATCCGGGTGGTGGAGGTGGCTCCTTTCAACGGTCCGGTGTTCTTTGAAGTCTCAGGCACCGAACGCGCCATCGGCCGGGAGGCGGCGGCCAGGGTAAGGGTCGCTGAAGAGGGTACTTAGGGTTGACATCACACATCAGTTAGATTAGCCTAAATTACGCAAATTCTTAGCTTTGCACTCAAAAATCTTCCTCAAGGAGGGAGACGCGATGCTTGCCCGCCCGGCCCTGCTGATCCTCCTGGCCATCCTAGTGCTACCCTCTACGGCGCCGGTGCTCGCACAGGTCCGTACCCTGAACCTGTACAACGGCCGCCACTACGACACGGACCAGGTCCTGTACGACGAATTCACCCGCCAGACGGGGGTCCGCGTGAACCTGATCCAAGGGGACGCGGATCAGCTCATCGAGCGCATCCGCGCAGAAGGCGCCAATAGCCCCGCAGATGTCCTCATCACGGTGGACGCGGGCCGGCTGTACCGGGCCCAGCAGCTCGGATTGTGCCAGCCCGTGAACTCCGAAGTCCTCAACCGTCGGATCCCTTCCCACCTGCGTGACCCCCAGGGCTACTGGTTCGGGTTTACCAAGCGGCTGCGAGTGATTGCGTATTCGCGCGCGCGAGCGAGCCGCGCCGCGCTCAGCACCTACGAGGACCTGGCAAATCCCCGGTGGCGCGGCAGGGTGCTCGTGCGCAGCTCCAGCCACGTGTACAACCAGTCCTTGGTGGGGGCCATGATCGCCTGGCACGGGGAGGCCTTCGTGCAGCGCTGGGCTCGGGGGATCGTGGCCAACTTTGCGCGTCCACCCCAGGGCGGAGATCTGGACCAGCTGCGGGCCATCGCAGCGGGCGAGGGTGACGTGGCCATCGTGAACCACTACTACTACCTGCGGCTCTTGAACTCCCCGAACCCCTCAGACCGGGCGGTGGCACAGCAGGCGGGGCTGTTCTTTCCGAACCAGGGCGTGGAGGACCGCGGGGTGCACGTGAACCTGAGCGGCGGATGCGTGGTGGCGACCTCCCGCAACCGGGATGCGGCGGTGGCTTTCCTCGAGTTCCTGGCCTCCGACCGGGCGCAGGAGGTGTTCGCGAAGGGCAACTTCGAGTTCCCAGCGGTGCGCGGGATCACGAACCCCATGGCGGCGGTCGCACCAGCCAACCTCAAGGAGGACACACTGAACGCCCACGCCTACGCGGCCAACGGCGCCCGGGCGCTGCAGCTGATGGTGGCTGCGGGCTGGCGGTAGCGTGCAGGCAGTCCGCGGAAGGGCCTGCGCCGGGTCGGCGCACTGGCAGGGACTCCTGCCGGCCTCCGGCCTCGCTGTGGCCGCAGCCCTGGCCCTGCCCGTCCTCACGGTGGCCGCAACGGTCTTCCGGCCCACCGGCGCCGACGTGGCTGAATTCCTTCGCTTGGTCTTACCCAGGTATGTCGCCAACACCCTGTGGTTGCTGGCCGGTGTAGGCGTCGGGACCGCGGTGGTGGGCGTCGGGACCGCCTGGCTCGTGTCCGCGTACCGTTTCCCTGGCCACCGCCTGGCCGAGGGCGCCCTGCTCCTGCCCCTCGCGGTGCCCGCATACCTGCTGGCCTACACCTACGCCGACCTCCTCCAGTACGCCGGACCCGTGCAGTCCGCCTTGCGGGCGTGGTTCGGGTGGGAGAGGGGGTACCCGTTCTTTCAGGTGCGCTCACTGGGCGGGGCGGTGTTCGTCCTGACCTTCGTCTTTTACCCTTACGTGTACATGCTGGCCCGCGCCGCCTTCCTGGAGCAGTCCCGGGGTGTGCTGGAGGTGAGCCGTACGCTCGGCCACGGTGCTGCGAGTACGTTCGTGCGCGTGGCCCTGCCCCTGGCGCGGCCAGGGATCGTGGCAGGGCTGACCCTGGTGGGGATGGAGGTGCTGGCGGATTTTGGCACCGTGAAGTACTTCGAGCTGGATACCTTCGCCACAGGCGTGTACCTGGTCTGGTTCAGCTTCGGTTCCGTGGAGGGAGCGGGCAAGCTCGCGGCCTGGCTCATGGGCTTCGTGGTCCTCCTGGTCGCCTTAGAGCGGGCGTCGAGGGGTCGGCGCCGCTTCGACCCTACACCCAGCCGGGGACGCCCGGCCGCGGATCACCTGAGAGGGGTCCGGGGCGTTGCCGCCCTGAGTGCCTGCCTGCTGCCCCCCGCGCTGGGGTTTGGGGTGCCGGGCGCGTACCTGCTGTGGATGGCGTGGTGGCACGGGGACCCTCTTTTGGGGCCGTCGTTCTTGCGCCTTGCCCTGAACACGTTTCTCCTGGCTGGTTCCGCGGCGGTCCTGGGAGTGGTGGTGGCCACCGTGTTGGCCTACGGCCTGCGGCTTTCGCCGACCCCCCTCATGCGGTTTGTCACGCGGGTGGTGTCGCTGGGCTACGCGGTGCCGGGGGTGGTGGTGGCGGTGGGCATCCTCATGCCCTTCGGCTGGATGGACAACGTCGTGGACGCCTGGGCTCGGCGCTGGCTTGGGCTTTCCACGGGGCTCGTGCTGAGCGGCACCGCGGCGACCCTGGTGTATGCGTACCTGGTGCGGTTCCTGGCGGTCTCGCTGAACACAGTGGAGGCCGGCCTGAGCCGCATCCGGCCGACCCTGGAGGGGGCTGCGCGCACGCTGGGGCACGGGCCCGCGAGCGTGCTGCTCCGCGTGCACGCCCCGCTGTTGCGCAGTAGCGTGTTCACCGCGGCACTTCTACTCTTCGTGGACGCGCTGAAGGAGCTGCCAGCTACCCTGGTCCTGCGGCCGTTCAACTTCGACACCCTGGCCGTCCGGGTGTACCTGCTGGCCAGCGACGAGCGCCTGGCCCAGGCCTCCACAGCGGGGCTGTGCATCGTGGCGGTGGGGCTGCTGCCGGTGTGGCTGCTGAACCGGGCCGTCGCCGCCGCCCGGGCCGGCGCCAGCCGACCATCTTCGGCCGGGCCAGGTCGATGGGCTCGGATTGACGTGTCACGCGACTTCGCCTAGCCTAAACTCGGTTCCTGGAGGGAGCGCCTTGCGACTCGCCCCTGCGTCCACCGTTCCTCGGCCAGGCCTCGGCACCAGCTCCCCGGAGCGAGTGCGCCTGGTGTCCGTCACCAAGCGGTACGGGAGCGTGGAGGCGGTACGTCGGCTCAGCCTAACGGTGTACGGGGGTGAGCTCTTCGTTCTGCTGGGCCCCAGCGGGTGCGGTAAGACCACAGCCCTGCGGCTCGTGGCGGGCCTCGAACGTCCCGACGAGGGGGTCGTGGAGGTTGGAGGTCAGGTGGTGGCCGGTCCGCGCTGGGTCCCTCCCGAGGCGCGGGGCGTGGGGATGGTGTTTCAGGAGCCCTCGCTCTTCCCGCACCTCACCGTCCTTGAGAACGTGGCCTTCGGGCTGCGGGGGCTTGACAAGAGGTCGCGAACCCGCCGGGCGGAGGAAGTCCTGGACCTGGTGGGCGGCGGGGACCTGCGGGCCCGTTACCCGCACGAGCTTTCGGGAGGGGAACAGCAACGGGTGGCCCTGGCCCGCGCGCTCGCGCCGGAGCCGGCGGTCGTCCTGCTGGACGAGCCGCTCTCAAGCCTCGACCCGGAGCTGCGCGCCCGCATGCGCGCCGAGCTGCGCGCCCTTCTGAAGCGATCGGGTGCCACCGCCCTGTTCGTGACCCACGACCAGGAGGAGGCCTTCGCCATTGCAGACCGGATCGGCGTGCTGAGCCGGGGCCGCCTTTGGCAGGTGGGGCCGCCCGAAGAGGTCTACCACGCGCCCGCGTGCCGGTTCGTGGCGGACTTCGTAGGCGAGGCGGACTTCCTGCCGGGCGTCGTACGCGGCCACACGGTCTACACCGAGCTCGGTCCTTTCCCCTGCAACGGCCTGCCGGAGGGCATGCGGGTCGAGGTGATGCTCCGGCCCTCGGACCTGAACCTGGAGCTCGCGGAGGACGGCGAAGGGGTGGTCGTCTCGCGCACCTTCCGGGGTCCGGAGAACCTGTACGAGGTCCGGCTCCCCTCTGGGCTGCGGGTCCGCTGCCGGCTCCCCGGCCAGGCCGCGGTGCCCGTGGGTGCCCGCGTTCGTCTCCGACCCGCGGGCGAGCGCGCGGTGGTGTTCCCTGCAGAGGAACTGCGGGAAGGTCCTGACCGCTAAGGAGATCCTCCGGGTGGCCGTGGAGCTTTCAGGGCTCGGGCGGGTCCCGGGGGACTCTGCGGTGCCCGCGAACCTCGAAGCCCGGAAGGTGGAGCTGCGGCACGTGGAGTTCACGGTGCACGCCGGGGTCCCTGAGGAGGCCCCGCGAGACTCGGTGGCAGAGCCGGTCGGGGAGATGAGGATCCGCGCGCAGGCGGCGGGGGCCACGCGCCCAGCGTGGCGCGGCGGGGTTGCGGACTTAGGCGGCTAACCCTCCGTAACGTACACCACCCGCAGGATCTCTTCGATGGTGGTGACCCCTTCCAGCACCTTCTGGACGCCGTCGTCCCGCATGGTGCGGAAGCCCTCCGACCTCGCGGCGTCCCGGATCTCGGTGGCGGGCGCGCGGCGCACCACCAATTCCCGGATGCGGTCGGTCACCACCAGAAGTTCGTAGACGCCGGTGCGGCCCTTGTAACCGGTCTGGCGGCAGTGGTCGCAGCCACTTCCCCGGTACAGCACCAACCCCTCGTCCTCCGCGAGCCCCTCGTCCAGGCGCCGCACCGCCTCCCGGGGCGGCCGGTACGCCTCCTTGCACTTGGAGCAGATCTGGCGGGCCAGGCGTTGAGCCAGCACGCCGATGACCGAGGAGGCCACCAGGAACGGCTCGATCCCCATGTCCACCAGCCGCGTGAAGGCGCTCGGCGCGTCGTTTGTGTGCAGGGTGGAGAGCACCAGGTGTCCGGTGAGCGCTGCCTGCACGGCGATCTCCGCGGTCTCCCGGTCCCGAATCTCCCCCACCATGATCACGTCCGGGTCCTGCCGGAGGATGGACCGCAGGCCGGTGGCGAATGTGAGCCCCGCCTTGGGGTTCACCTGCACCTGGTTGATCCGGGGAAGCTGGTACTCCACCGGGTCCTCCACGGTGATGATGTTCTTGTCCAGGGTGTTGATCTTGCTCAGGGTAGCGTACAGGGTGGTGGTCTTGCCGCTTCCCGTGGGGCCCGTGACCAGGATCATGCCGTAAGGCTTGGTGGCGAGCTCCTCCCACTTCGCCTGCACGTCGCTCCTCATCCCCAGCCGGTTCAGGCTGATGAGGGCGTTGGACTGGTCCAGGATCCGCATCACCACCTTTTCCCCGAACATGGTGGGGAGGGTGGAGACCCGGAGGTCGATGTCGCGGCCATCCACCTTGAGGTGGATGCGGCCATCCTGGGGCTTGCGCCGCTCCGCGATGTCCAGGTTGGCCACGATCTTGATCCGGGATGTTAGCGCCGCCCGGAGGTTGCGGGGTGGCGACATGACGTCGTGCAGCACCCCGTCGATCCGGTACCGCACGTGCAGGCCGTTGCGGTGCGGCTCGATGTGGATGTCGCTGGCACCCTCCCGGATGGCCTGGTCCAGGATGACGTTCACCAGCTTGACCACGGGGGCCTCGTCCACCATCTCGCGGAGGCGGTCGATGCTGACCTCCTCCTCGCCCGCAGCCTCCTCCTCCGCAACCACGGCCTGCTCGAAGATGCTGCCCACGTGGTAGTACTTGTTGATGGCCTGCATCAGTTCGTCTTCCGTGGTGATGCGGGCCTCCACGTCCAGCCCGGTCACGAGCCGCACGTCATCCAGCGCGAACAGGTTCAGGGGGTCCACCAGCGCCACGACCAGCTTGTCCCCGTTGCGGGCGAAGGCCAGCACCTTGTGGCGGGATGCGATGTGCTGCGGCACCAGCCGCACCACCTCCGGGTCCACGGGGACCGTGGACAGGCTCACGAAGGGATAGCCCCACTGCACGCCGATGGCCTTGGCGAGATCCTCTTCGGTCACGAGCCCCATGCGCACCAGCACCCGGCCCAGTCGCTCCCCGGTCCGGGCCTGGACCTCCAAAGCCTGCTCCAGCTGCTTCTCGTTCAACACGCCCATGCGCACCAGGATGCCCCCGAGGGCTTCCCGGCGCGCGAGACCGGGCCCTCCGGGCTTTGCCGCCCGGCGGCCTGCGGTCGGTGCAGGCGGCGCGGTCGTCTCCGGGGCCCGCACGGGGAGCCGGGTGCCCTCCGTGGGCAGGGTCTGCCCGGCGGGCGCGACCTCTCCTGCCACTTCCTTGACCTGCTGCGGCTGCGGGGGCGTCGCGTCCTGCCCTCCAGGGGCCTGGAGCGCTCCCTCGACCCGCTCAGCCGCCGCAGGCTGCGGAGCTTGTGGGGCCGGCTGCTGCACGTCCTCCTGAGGTACCGGCTGCGGGGGCACCTCCACGGCAGCTCGCTCGCCCTCCGCTGCCTCAAGAGCCGCGGCGCGCTCCGCCACGCTCGCGGCCTCCTCCGGCAACTCCAGCTCCTTGTACACCTCGCTGAGAGCCAGGAGGACCACCACGGCCTCCTTCTGAAAGCCGTGCGCCTGGTAGAGGTCTGCCAGGTCCAGGTAGTGGACGGGTTCGAGGGGTACAAGCTCGATGAGCTTCTTGTACTCACCGATGGCTTCGCTCACGCGGCCGGAGCGTACCAGCTGCTGCGCCTCGTGGAACCGCCAGGCGCACTCCAGGGTCTTGTTGTGCGCCGGGATGCCGAGGGACGCTTTGTAGTCGCGCAAAGCGGCCAGCTCCGCCTCGGCTTGCCTCGACTTTGTGCTCCCGGCCCTCATCGCCCGCTCACGGCTCCGTGGCACCCCCCGGCCTGCTATGGGCAGGGAGGGGAGCAACTTTTGTGCCCGAACTTCTTCGGGTCCCCGGTTGTGGCGACAGTAGCACAGGCCGCGCGGGCACCGCAAGGGAAGGGGAAGGCTGGAACGGAACTTGCTCCAACCGTACCCCTGGAGGACCGCCGAGGAAGAGGAGGGAACTTTGTCCACCATGGATGCGCGCTACGAGCTGGACGTCGCGGTGCTGAGCGGGCTTCTGAGCGACCGGCACCTGGTCACCCTGGCGCTCAACGAGGGGTTCAGCCCGGAGATTCTGGAAAGCCCGGTGGCCCAGAGGCTTGCCCGGGTCATCCTGGAGCTGGCTATGGCCCGGTCGGCGGCCCTGGACGAGCTCAGCGTGCGTCACGAGGTGCAGGAGCGGGGCCTGCTGAGTCCCGAGATGGACCGGCTTCTGGGAGCCGTCCGGCTCACCCGCCCTCCCTCGGCGGCGCAGATGGCGGCCTACCTGGAGGTGCTGAAGGGCCGGGAGAGCCGCAGGCGGCTTGCGGCGGTGCAGCGGAGGATCGACGACTTCCTACGGCAGGGCGACCGGACAGCTACCCGGGACCTGGTGCGGTTCGTCGGCGAGGTGGTGGGTGACCTCTTTGAGATCCAGAAGCGGCGGCTGCGGGGTCGGCTGGTCCCGGTGGGAGACGTGATGGGGGATCTCATCGAGCACGTGCAGAACCCCCTGTCGGGAGGGCTCCTCGGCTACTCCATCTCCCCCTTCGACCGGCTCAACCAGGTCCTGTCGGGGCTGCGGCCGGGCTTCTACTACGGCCTGGCAGGGGCGCCGAGGCGGGGCAAGACGAACCTGGCCCTGCAGCTGGCGAGCTATGTGGCCCGCAACCACCGCATCCCCGTGCTCTTCTACTCGTGGGAGCAGACGGTCAAGGTGCTGAGCGCGAGACTCCTGGCCAAGGAGATGCTCACAAGCCCGGCGGAGATCCTGGCGGGTACGCTGGATCGGAGTGCGGCGACCCTCGCCCGGCTGCGGGCCGCGGAGGAGGAGGTGTACCGATACGCACCCTACCTGTACCTGGTGGAGGCGGGCCGCAAGGACACCCTGGAGCGGATCAAGGCGCACGCGTACAACGTCATGCAGGAGCACGACACCGACCGGATCCTGATCTGCCTCGACTATCTGCAGAAGATCCCCCTGGATGTCCCTGTGGCCGACGACAAGGCCCGCACGGACCTCATCTCCTCGCAGCTGGCGGAGCTCAGCCTGGAGCTGCAAGCGCCCATCCTGGCCATCTCGCCGCTGGACAAGGAAGGCTGCCGGCTGGATGAACGGCCCGCGGAGGAGGACGGGGAAGGGGACCTCTACGAGCGGCCCACCATGCACCATGCCGTTGGCTCCGGCGACCTGGAGTACGACCTGGACGTGGCCATGGTGCTGGTGAAGGACTGGAAAGCGACCCGGGACCTGCGCGAATTCATGGAGTCCAAAGCCCGGCAGGAGGGGGTGGACCCGGATGAGCTGCCGAGGATCGACATCATCAACCTGTTCATCGACAAAAACCGGGACGCGCCCGAGACGGAGTCCAACATCATTCAGTTCGCGTTCTTCATCACGCTGAACAAGTACGTGGAGCTCGGCTTCAAGCACGAGAAGGAGTATCGGGGGGACTTCCGGGGCTTTTCGAAGGTGGTGGAGATCTACGGGCAGCTCAAGGAGGCCGGCCTGCTCCACCCCACGCAGCCCGCGCTGGCGGCGAGCGGCTAGGGCGGTGGGCGGCGAGACCTGCCAGGAGGCCAAAGGACGCCGGCTTGCGCGTCCGGGGAGGAACGCATGGAGATTGAGCAGCTCTTGAAGGACGTGGTGGACCAGCAGGGCTCGGATCTGCACCTGACGGCGGGTGTCCCGCCGCTCATGCGGGTCTGGGGGAGGCTCGTACCGCTTTCGGGCTACCCCGTGCTGACGCCGGAGGACACCTACCAGCTCGCGTACAGCATGTTGAACACCTTGCAGAAGCAGAAGTTCGAAAAGAACTGGGAACTGGACCTGTCCTACGGGGTGCCGGGGCTCGGGCGGTTCCGGGTGAACGTCTATCGCCAGCGGGGGGCCGTGGGCGTGGCCATCCGGGTCATCCCCCACGAGGTCCCCCGCCTGGAGGACCTGAACCTGCCCGGCGTGCTGGTGG
>JBEQAH010000039.1:0-10633 GCA_041640435.1 bacterium
GCAGTCCAGTCGCGGCTGCGCACGACCTTCGGAGTCAGCCTCGCCCGGTTCGACCTGATGGCGCAGCTGGAGCGGCACCCCGACGGGCTGCCCATGCGGACCCTCTCCCGTCGGATGATGGTCACCGCGGGCAACGTCACGCGTCTTGTGGACCAGTTGCAGGAGGAAGGCCTGGTAGTCCGCCAGCCGGACCGGCAGGATCGCCGGGCGGTGCGGGTCCGCCTGACCCCGGAGGGCCGTCGCCGCTTCCGGTCCATGGCGGCGGTGCACGAGACGTGGATCGTGGAGCTGTTCGGCGGGTTGTCCCGGGAGGAGCGGCAGCGCCTGTACGACCTTCTGGCCCGGTTCAAGAGGAGCGTGGCAGAGGCCCTGGCCCGGAGAGGAGGTGGCCCGTGACCGGCTGGATGCGCCCCATGGAGCCCCTGGAGCTGCCCGGAGAGCGGGGTGGGCTTGAGGGGTTTGAACCCGTCCACGTGGACTGGTCTTTGGAAGACGGGGTCGGCACCGTCACCCTGCGGCGGCCCGAGCGCAAGAACGCCCTCACCTTCGAAAGCTATGCAGAGCTGCGGGAGCTGTTCACGCGGCTCTGCCGCGCTCCCGAGGTGCGGGCGGTGATCCTGACCGGTGCGGGCGGCGACTTCTGCTCCGGGGGCGACGTCTTCGACATCATCGGCCGCCTGGTGGAGTCGGACGCCCCGGGGTTGTTGCGGTTCACGCGCATGACCACGGAGGTCGTCCGTCAGATGCGGCGCTGCCCGCAGGTGTTGCTGGCCGCGGTGGACGGTGTGTGCGCGGGCGCGGGGGCTGCTCTGGCTCTGGCGTGCGATCTGCGGGTGGGCACGCCCCGCAGCCGGGTGGGCTTCCTGTTCACCCGGGTGGGGCTGGCGGGGTGCGACATGGGAGCGTGTGCGCTGCTGCCCCGCGTGGTGGGGCTGGGGCGAGCGGCGGAACTCCTGTACACCGGCCGCATGATGGACGCGGACGAGGCGGAACGATGGGGCTTTTTCAACCGACTGGTCCCGAGTGAGGAACTTCTGTCCGCCTCAAAAGCCTGGGCCCGCGAGCTGGCGCAGGGTCCGGCGTTCGCGCTGACCATGACCAAGCGCATGCTGCAGCACGAGTGGACGCTGGGGCTGGACGAGGCGCTGGAGGCAGAGGCGCAGGCGCAGGCCCTGTGCATGGCCACCCGCGATTTCGACCGGGCGTACCGTGCCTTCGCCGCCCGCGAGAAGCCCCAGTTCCGGGGGGAGTAGTGCGGCGCAGCCACCTGGACTGGCCCTTCTTCGATCCCGAGCACCGGGCGCTGCACGCGGAGCTGCAAGCGTGGGCCAAAGACCACCTGCGGTGGAGGGAGCCGGAGGACGTGGACTCGGCCTGCCGCGAGACGGTGGCTGCGCTCGGGGAGGCCGGGTGGCTGCGTTACGCGGTGTGCGGCCGCGAGTTCGGCGGGGCGGGCGACGCCCTGGATGTTCGGTCCCTCTGCGTGGTGCGCGAGACCCTGGCCTATCACGACGGGCTCGCGGACTTCGCCTTCGCCCTGCAGGGCCTCGGCTCGGCGCCTGTGGGTCTGTTCGGCACCCCGGATCAGCGGCGCCGATACCTTCCGGGGGTGGCTGCGGGCCGATCCATTCCCGCCTTCGCCCTGACGGAGCCGGAGGCCGGTTCGGATGCGGCCGCCCTGCGGTGCGAGGCGCGTACCCAGGACGGCGGCTACGTCTTGAACGGCACCAAGACCTTCGTGTCCAACGGCGGCATCGCGGATTTCTACGTGGTGTTCGCCCGGACGGGCGAAGCCGAGGGGGCCCGCGGGATCACCGCCTTCGTGGTGGAGGCCTCCACACCGGGCCTGCAGGTGGTAGAGCGCATCGAAGCCTCCGCGCCTCATCCCCTCGCCAGCCTGCGCTTCGAAGACTGCTGGGTTCCCGAAGCCCAGCGGGTGGGGGAGCGCGGGGCGGGGTTTCGGGTAGCCATGCGGACCCTGGATGTGTTCCGCACCACGGTGGCCGCGGCCGCGGTGGGCTTTGCGCGCCGGGCCCTGGACGAGGCCACGGACCGCGCCGCGAGCCGACGGATGTTCGGCGCGAGGCTCGCGGACCTGCCGCTCGCGCAGGCGACCCTGGCGGACATGTGCGCACGGGTGGACGCCTCGGCACTTCTGACCTACCGGGCGGCGTGGCTTCACGACCGCGGGGAGCGGGCGGTGGGGGAGGCAGCCATGGCCAAGATGGTGGCGACGGAGAACGCGCAACGGGTGGTGGACGCCGCGGTGCAGCTGTGGGGGGGGCTGGGGGTGACCCGCGGCACCGTGGTGGAGGCGCTGTACCGGCAGGTACGGGCTCTGCGCATCTACGAGGGTGCCACCGAGGTGCAACGCCTGGTGGTGGCGCGGGAGCTGCTGCGCGCGGAAGGAGGTGAGGGCCGTGGGGTGGACGGCGTTTGAGGACCGCTATGTACTGGACCGGCTTCCGCCGCCGGAGCTGCAGCCGGAGTTTTTGTTCCAGTTGCCGGAGCTGCGCTACCCGGAGCGGCTGAACTGCGCTGCGGAGCTCCTGGACCGGTGGGTGGAGCGGGGGGAAGGCGCACGCCCTGCCCTGCGGGCGCCCGGCGTGGAGTGGACCTACGAGGAGCTGTGGCGCCAGGCGAACCGGGTGGCGCGGGTGTTGGTGGAGGACATGGGGCTGCGTCCGGGGAACCGCGTGCTACTGCGCGCGCCCAACACGCCGCTGCTGGTGGCCTGCTGGTTCGGGGTGGTGAAGGCGGGGGGCGTTGTGGTGGCCACCATGCCGCTTTTGCGGGCCAAAGAGCTGGCGGAAGTGCTGGCCAAGGCGGAGATCTCCCACGCCCTGTGCGACGTGCGGCTGCGGGACGAGCTGGACGAGGCAGCCAGGCGGGTGGGATGCCTGCGGGAGGTGCGGTTCTTCGGCGGCGACGCGCCGGACGGGTTGGAGGCCGCCATGGCCCGCAAGCCAGCCCACTTCGAGACCCTGCAAACCGCCAGCGACGACCCCGTGCTGGTGGCGTTCACGTCAGGCACCACGGGCCTGCCCAAGGGCTGCGTGCACTTCCACCGGGACGTGCTGGCGGTGTGCGACACCTTCGGGAAGTACGTGCTGCGCGCGCGGCCGGACGACGTGTTCACGGGCAGCCCGCCCCTGGCGTTCACCTACGGGCTGGGAGGGCTCGTCCTGTTCCCCGCGCGCATCGGGGCCAGTAGCGTGCTGCTGGAGCGGGGGACGCCGGAGGCCCTCCTGGACGGCATGGAACGATTCCGGGCCACCGTGTGCTTTACCGCCCCCACCGCGTACCGGGCCATGGCTTCGCAGCTTTCCGGGCGCGACCTCCAAGCGCTGCGCAAGTGCGTGTCCGCGGGCGAGGCGCTCCCCGCCTCCACCCGAGCCCTGTGGCGGGAGGCCACCGGCATCGAGATCATCGACGGGATCGGCTCCACGGAGATGCTGCACATCTTCATCTCGCACACCGAGGAAGAAGCCCGGCCCGGCGCCACCGGGAAGCCGGTACCCGGGTACCGGGCGACGGTGTTGGACCCTGAGGGCCGGCCGGCACCGCCGGGTCAGGTGGGGCGGCTGGCGGTCAAGGGTCCCACGGGGTGCCGCTACCTGGACGACGAGCGCCAGAGGGAGTACGTGCAAGGCGGCTGGAACGTGACGGGAGACGCGTACCACGTGGACGAGGACGGGTATTTCGTGTACCACTCCCGGACCGACGACCTGATCGTGTCCGCGGGGTACAACATCTCCCCCGCGGAGGTCGAGGAAGCGCTCCTGAGCCACCCGGCGGTGGCGGAGTGCGGGGTGGTGGGAGCCCCGGACCCCGACCGCGGCCAGGTGGTGAAAGCCTTCGTGGTGCTCCGCCCGGATGTGTCTCCGGACCCCGAGCTGGTCCGCGCGCTCCAGGAGCACGTGAAGGCCCGGATCGCACCGTACAAGTACCCGCGGGCCATCGAGTTCTGCCCGAGCCTGCCCCGCACCGCCACGGGGAAGCTGCAGAGGTTCCGGTTGCGGGAGTGGGCGCGCGGCGAGCCGGGGAGGCCCGCATGAGGGTGCTGCAGCCCGCGGGCTGGCCCAGGCCCCGGGGTTACGCCAACGGTGTGGCGGCCCGGGGTACCTGCGTGTTCCTGGCGGGCATGGTGGGCTGGAACCACGAGGGGGCGTTTGAGAGCACCGACTTCGTAGACCAGGTCCGCCAGGCCTTGCAGAACATCGTGGCCCTGCTGGCCGAAGCGGGTGGCGGCCCCGAGCACCTCGTGCGGCTCGTGTGGTACGTGACGGACCGTGAGGAGTACCTGCGGTCCCGGGAAGCGCTGGGGCGTGTGTACCGGGAGGTGATCGGCCGACACTACCCGGCCATGTCCGTGGTGGAAGTGAAGGGCCTGGTGGAGCCAGGCGCCAAGGTGGAGATCGAGGCCACCGCGGTGATTCCAGACGTAGAGGAACGCCCCGGACAGAAGCCACCGGGGACGACAGGAAGGGGGGACGTGACGTGAAGCGGACGGCGCTGTGCGCGTTGCTGCTGGGAGTGGTGTTGAGCCTCGTGCCGTGGCAGGCGCGGTCGCAAGCCAGGACGCTGCGGATCGGGTTTGTCAGCACCCTGTCGGGGGGTGGCGCGGCCCTGGGCGTGGACGTGCTGGACGGGTTCAACCTGGCGCTGCGCCACCTGGGCAACCGCCTGGGCGGCCTGCCGGTGGAGGTGCTGACCGCCGACGACCAGCAGAACCCCGAGGTGGCCCGCAGCGCCGTGGAGCGGTTGATCCGCCGGGACCGGGCGGACCTGCTCACCGGCATCATCTTCTCCAACGTCCTGCTCGCGGTGGGTGACCTGGTGTTCGGCAGCGGGATCTTCTACATCAGCCCCAACGCGGGGCCCTCGGAGTATGCGGGAGAGCAGTGCAACCTGCACTTCATCAACGTGGCCTGGCAGAACGACAACCTGCACGAGGCCATGGGGCACTACGCGCAGCTCAAGCGCTACGAGACCGCCTTCATCCTGGCGCCCAACTACCCCGCGGGGCGGGACGCCCTCACCGGCTTCAAGCGCTTCTACAAGGGCCAGGTGGTGAGCGAGGTGTACACGCGCCTGGGCCAGCTGGATTACTCCGCGGAGATCGCCCAGATCCGGGCGGCCCGGCCCCGAGCGGTGTACGCCTTTTACCCCGGGGCCATGGGCGTGAACTTCATCAAGCAGTACGCGGAGGCGGGGCTGATGCAGCAGGTCCCGCTCTTGCTGCCGGGCTTCTCCGCGGACGCGGACGTGATCCGGGCGGTGGGGAAGGCCATGGTGGGGGTCTACAACAGCTCCCACTGGGCCTTGGAACTGTTCAACCCCATCAACCGGCGGTTCGTGGAAGACTTCCGCCGCACGTACAACCGCATCCCGGCCCTGTACGCCTCCCAGGGCTACGACGCTGCGCTGGCCATGGACCACGGGCTGCGGGCGGTGGGTGGAGACCTTTCCCGCAAGGCGGAGTTCCGGAACGCCATCCTGTCGGGCTTTGACAGCACCCGCGGGCGCGTGCGCTTCAACCGGAACGGTTACCCCATCCAGAACTACTACCTGCGCCAGGTGGTGGAGTCCGCGAACGGCGAGGTGGTGAACCGGTTGGTGGGGACCATCTTCCGCAACCACGGGGACGCCTACGTGTCCCGGTGCCGGCTGCGCTGAGGAGGGCTGAGGAGGCGCCGTGGCCGGAGGTCTTCTGCTGGAACAGCTCCTGAATGGGCTCCAGTTCGGGCTCATGCTGTTCCTGCTGTCCGCGGGGCTCACGTTGGTGCTGGGCGTCATGGACGTGGTCAACCTGGCCCACGGCTCCCTGTACATGCTCGGCGCGTACGTGGCGGCTACGGTGGCGGGCGCCACCGGCTCCTTCTGGGCGGGGGTCGCTGCGGGGGTCGTGGCCACCGCGGCGGTGGGCCTTGGGGTGGAGGCCACGGTGCTCCGGCGGGTGTACGCGCGGGACCACCTGACCCAGGTGCTGGCCACCTTCGCCCTGATCCTCGTGTTCAACGAGGGAGCCCGGATGGTGTGGGGGCCGCAGGCGCTGCTGCTGTCGGTGCCGCCCGAGCTCTCGCGGCCGGTGGCCATCCTCCCCAACCTCACCTACTCCGCGTACCGGCTGGTGGTGTTGGGCGTGGGCGTGGGCCTCGCGGCGCTGCTCTTCCTGGTGATCCACCGCACCCGGCTGGGGATGTGGGTGCGGGCGGGGGCCTCCAACCGGGCCATGGCGCGGGCCCTGGGAGTGCCCATCCGCCGGGTGTTCGCGCTGGTGTTCGCGCTCAGCGCGGCCCTGAGCGCGGTGGCCGGTGCGCTCCTCGGCCCTATTTTGGCGGTGCAGGTGGGCATGGGCGAGGAGATCCTCATCCTCGCCTTTGTGGTCATCGTGATCGGCGGCATCGGGTCGGTGAAGGGGAGCCTGGTGGGGGCTCTGTTGGTGGGCGTCGTGGACACCGCGGGCCGGGCCTTCCTGCCCTCCCTGTTCGCGCAGCTCATGTCGCCGGAGGCAGCCTCCAACCTGGGGCCGGCTCTCGCCTCGGTCCTCATCTACCTGTTGATGGCCGTGGTGCTGTTCGTGCGGCCGCAGGGGCTGTTCCCGGTGCGGGCTTAGGGTGAGGGCCCGGAACCTGTCGGTGGAGGTCGGCCGGCGGGCCGCGCCTGCGTGGCCCGCGGGGGCGCCCCGCGCGCTGCTGTGGGCCGCCGGGGTAGCATCCCTCCTCGCGTTTCCGTACGCGGCGGACACCTTCGGCTGGGATTTCTACCTCAGCCTGGCCACGAAGGCGGCGGTGCTGGCGCTCGCGGCCAGCGGCCTGAACCTGGTACTGGGCTACGGCGGGCTGGTGAGCTTCGGGCACGCCACGTACTTCGGCCTCGGCGCGTACGCCGTGGCGGTGTTGAGCCGGGAGGGGGTGCAGGCGGCTTGGGTCGTGTGGCCCGCGGCGGTGGCCCTCTGCACCCTCGCGGCGCTTGCGGTGGGTGCGGTGTCCCTACGCACCCGGGGTCTGTACTTCATCATGATCACCCTGGCGTTCGCGCAAATGGTGTACTACGGGGTCATCTCCTTCAAGCGGTACGGCGGCCAGGACGGCCTGCGGGCCCCCCGCACCGACCTGGGCTTCCCCCTGACGGACGCGGGCGTGTACTACCTGAGCCTGCTGCTGCTCGCCGCGTGCCTGTTCCTTCTCTGGAGAGTGGTGCACTCCCCCTTCGGTCGCGCCCTGCAGGCGGCTCGGGACAACGAGCTCCGGGCGGCGTCGGTGGGCTTCCCCGTGTATCCCGTGCAGCTGTACGCCTTCGTGCTGTCGGGGGCCATCACGGGCCTCGCCGGGGTGCTGATGGCGCACCACACCCAGTACGTATCCCCCAGCATGCTCAGCTGGCCTCAATCCGGCCATCTGATGTTCATGGTGATCCTGGGTGGGGTGGGTCGGTTCTGGGGCGGCGTGGTGGGAGCGGTGGCCCTCGTCCTCCTCGAGGAGGTGTTCCACTCCGCCACGGTGCACTGGCAGCTGTTCGTGGGACTGGTGTTGCTGGCTGTGGCGTTGTTTGCCACCCGGGGGCTGTCGGGGCTGCTGGAGGGACGGCGGTGGTGAGCCTTCTTCAGGTGCGGGGACTGTCCAAGCGGTTCGGGGGCGTGGTGGCGCTGTGGCGCTGCGACCTGGACGTGCGGGAGGGCGAGGTGCACGCCCTCATCGGCCCGAACGGCGCAGGCAAGACGACCCTGGCCCATCTGGTGGCGGGGACGCTGCGGCCCACCGAGGGCCGCATCGCGTTCCGCGGCCGCGACGTGACCCGGACGCCGGCTCACCAGCGCGCCCGGTTGGGGATCGCCCGGACGTTCCAGGTGACGAGCCTCTTCCCGAAGGACACCGTGCTGGGCAACCTCGTCCTGGCGGTGTTGGGCCGCAGCGGCAGCCCGTTCCGCTTGTGGCATCCGGTGGAAGCGGAGCGGGCCGTCCTGGAGGAGGCGGCTGCGTACGCCGAACGGGTGGGGCTGGGGGACCGGCTGGATGTCCCCGTGCACGCCCTGTCCCACGGCGAGCAGCGACAGCTGGAAGTCGGCGTGGCGCTGGCCACCCGCCCCCGGCTGCTTGTGCTGGACGAGCCCACCTCCGGGATGAGCCAGGAGGAGTCCGCGCGCATGGTGGCGCTCATCGAGAGCCTGCGGGGCGAGATCGGTGTGCTGCTCGTCGAGCACGACATGGACGTGGTGTTCCGCGTCGCAGACCGCATCACGGTGCTGGTGGACGGCAGGGTCCTCGCAAGCGGGAAGCCGGAAGAGGTCCGGGCGAACCCGGAGGTGCACCGGGCGTACCTGGGCGAGCCAGGCCCGGACCACGTCCAGGTCCGGGAGCCGCCGCGCCCGCCTGCAGAGCTCCCGGCAACGTTGCTGCAGGTGGAGGGGCTCGAGACCTTCTACGGGCCCAGCCAGGTCCTGTTCGGTGTGAACCTGGAGGTGCGCCAGGGTCAGGTGGTGACCCTGCTGGGCCGCAACGGGATGGGCAAGACCACCACGCTGCTGTCGCTCGTGGGCCTGGTGCCGCCCAGGCGGGGCCGCGTGGTGTTCGGGGGCGAGGTGGTGAGCGGCTGGGAGCCGGAGCGGGTCGCGAAGCTGGGGATCGCTCTGGTCCCGGAAGGGCGGCAGGTATTCCCCAACCTCACGGTGCGCGAAAACCTTGTGGCCTTCTCCGCTTCCCACGACGCTTCCCGAGACCCGTGGACTCTTGAGCGCGTGCTGGATCTGTTCCCGCGTCTGCGAGCCCGGCTGGACCACTGGGGGAGTCAGCTGTCCGGCGGAGAGCAGCAGATGCTTGCCATCGGCCGGGCTCTGATGACCAACCCGCGGCTGTTGCTCCTGGACGAGGCCACGGAGGGCCTGGCACCCCTGGTGCGCGAAGAGATCTGGCGATGTCTGGAGCGGCTGAACCGGGAGGGCCTGACGATCCTCCTGGTGGATAAGTACGTGGACCGGCTTGCGCGCTTCGCCCACCACCACGTGATCCTGGAACGGGGCCGCGTGGTGTGGCAGGGCTCTTCGGAGGCGCTGCGGTCCGACCCGTCTGTGTGGAGGCGGTACCTGAGCGTGTGAGGGGGTGAGGGCGTTGACGTTGGCGGCTCTGGTGGAATCCATACGTTCCGGGCGGGTGGAGGTGCTGGACCTCACGTCGCCTCTGTCCGAGCGCACACCCGTGATCCAGCTCCCGCCCCCCTTCGGGAACACGAAACCGTTCTCCCGTTCCGTGGTGAGCCAGTACGACGAGCGAGGTCCCGCGTGGTGCTGGTACGACCTCGAGCTGGGAGAGCACGTGGGGACCCACTTCGACGCGCCCTTGCACTGGATCACGGGCCGGAACGGGCTGGACGTGTCGCAGGTGCCGGCTCGGGATTTGGTCGGGCCCGCGGTCGTGGTGGACAAGAGCGCGGAGTGCCGTGAGAATCCCGACTTCCTGCTGGAAGTGGAGCACCTGGAAGAGTGGCAGCGGCAGCACGGCCCCTTGCCCGAGGGGGGATGGCTGCTGTACCGCACGGGCTGGAGCGAGCGCGCGCACGACCCCGAGGCCTTCTTCAACCGCGATGCGGAGGGGCCCCACACGCCGGGCGTGTCCCCGGCGTGTGCCCGGTGGCTCGCCGAGCACTCCCCCATCGTGGGGATCGGCGTGGAGACGGTGGGAACCGACGCGGGCCTGGCGGGCCGATTCGACCCGCCGTTCCCCGTCCACCACTACCTGCTGGGCGCGGGGAAGTACGGGGTCACGCAGCTGCGCAACCTGGACCGGCTGCCACCCACGGGGAGCGTGCTGGTGGTGGCGCCCCTGCCCATCGTCGGCGGCACGGGGAGTCCCGCGCGCGTGCTCGCCCTCGTCCCGCGGTAGGGAGGGAGCCGTGCGCCCGGTCTACGACGCGGTCGCGGAGGTCCTGGCGCAGTTCGGGGTGCGCTGTTGCTTTGGTCTTGTGGGCAGCGGGAACTTCCACGTCACCGCCGGCTTGGTCCGACGGGGCTGCCGGTTCGTGGCGGCCCGGCACGAGGCGGGCGCCATCACCATGGCTGACGCGTACGCCCGCGTGACGGGCGAGGTCGGTGTGTGCTCCGTCCACCAAGGTCCCGGTTTCACCAACACCCTCACTGGGCTTGCGGAGGCTGCCAAGAGCCGGTCGGCAGTCCTGGTGCTGGCCGCGGACGTGGCAGCTTCTGCGGTCACCTCCAACTTCCGCGTCGACCAGGCGCAGCTGGCCGCTGCGGTGGGCGCGGTCCCGGAGCGCTTGCACTCGCCCCGTTCTGCGGTGGCGGACACCGCGCGCGCTTTCTGGAGGGCTTCCGTGGAGCGCCGCCCGGTGGTGCTCAGCATGCCGCTAGACGTACAGAATGCCGCTGCCCCGGAGCTCGCGCGCGCCCCCGACCCGCCTGCCCTCCGCCCGTCGCGCCCGAGCGAGGAGTCCGTGCGCGAAGCGATCCGGGTGCTGGGTCGCAGCAGCCGCCCCCTGATCCTCGCCGGACGCGGCGCCCTGCTTTCGGGAGCCGCAGACGCGCTGGAGCGGCTCTCGGACCGACTGGGCGCGCTGCTGGCCACCACCGCGGTTGTGAACGGGCTGTTCGCGGGCAACCGGTGGTCCCTGGGCATCGCGG
>JBEQAH010000040.1:0-10524 GCA_041640435.1 bacterium
TGTACACGGAGGGGTACTTCATGGTGATCTTGGACCCCAGGTTCCCATCCACCCACTCCATGGTGGCGTCCCGATAGGCCACCGCGCGCTTGGTGACGAGGTTGTAGACGTTCTTGGACCAGTTCTGAATGGTGGTGTACCGGCAGCGGGCCCCCTCCTTCACGATGATCTCCACCACTGCACTGTGCAGGGACTCGGTGGCGTAGATGGGGGCGGTACATCCCTCCACGTAGTGGACGTAAGCGCCGGGCTCCACGATGATCAGCGTCCGCTCGAACTGCCCCACGTTCTCCGCGTTGATGCGGAAGTACGCCTGCAGGGGGATGTCCACCCGAACGCCCTCGGGGACGTAGATGAACGACCCGCCGGACCACACCGCGGAGTTGAGCGCCGCGAACTTATTGTCCTCCGGCGGGACCACGGTGCCGAAGTATTCCTGGACCAGGTCAGGGTACTCCCGGACCGCGGTGTCCGTGTCCACGAAGATCACCCCGAGCTTCTCCCACTCTTCCTTCAGGCTGTGGTACACGACCTCGCTCTCGTACTGAGCCCCGACCCCCGCCAGGAACTTGCGCTCGGCCTCCGGGA
The DNA here is from genome assembly GCA_041640435.1 of bacterium. Lineage (GTDB taxonomy): Bacteria > Sysuimicrobiota > Sysuimicrobiia > Sysuimicrobiales > Sysuimicrobiaceae > Tepidifontimicrobium. Next base: position 589 of record JBEQAH010000040.1, read on the forward strand.
TCCCCAGGCGCTCGTAGGTGTCCCTGATCTCAGGGGGCAGCTCGTCCCAGCTGCGCGCCTGCCGGTCCGTGGGCTTGATGTAGTAGTAGATGTCCTCGAAGTCGATGCTGGAGAGGTCCGGACCCCACGTGGGCATGGGCTTGCTCAGGAACACCTCCAGGCTGTGGAGACGAAAGGCTCGCATCCACTCCGGCTCGCCCTTCAGGGAGGAGATCTCCTCCACCACCTCCCGGCTCAAGCCCTTCCGGGACTTGAACACGTAGTTCTCGGGCTTCCGGAAGCCCCACTTGTACTCATCCAGGTCGATCCCGAGCGGGTTGGTTACCATGGCCATCCTCCCCTCCCTCCTCCGGGGGACGCCCTCGCCCTCAGTGCGCCACCCAGAATACCTTGCCGGCGCGCCGCACCGGCTGGTCGCCGGGGCCGGCGGCCGCCACCTCCGCGAACTGTTCCTGAAGCCCCTCGTACCCCGTCTGCTCCAGCTCGTCCGCCAGCTCCGGGCCTCCGGAGATGACGATCCGTCCGTCCAGCATGACGTGCACGTGGTGGGGCCGGATGTAGTGGAGGATCCGGGAGTAGTGGGTGATGAGCACGATGCCCATCTTCCCCCCGGCTTTCTCGAACAGCTGGTTCACGTTGTCCGCCACCACCTTCACCGCGTCGATGTCCAGCCCCGAGTCCGTCTCATCCATGATGGCCATCTCGGGCTCCAGGACCGCCATCTGGAGGATCTCCGCCCGCTTCTTCTCCCCGCCGCTGAAGCCCTCGTTGACGTAACGGGTGACGATGCTGGGGTCCAGCTTCAACAGCTCCAGCTTCTCCCGCAGGATCTTCTGAAACTCCGCCACGGGGATGAGCTCGTTCTGGTACCCGCGGCGGGCGGAGAGGGCCGTCCGCAGGAACGACGCGAAGTTCACCCCCGGCACGCTCACGGGGTACTGGAAGGCGATGAACAGGCCTTCCCGCGCCCGCTCATCCGGCGTCATCTCCAGCAGGTCCCGGCCCTTGTACAGCACCTCGCCGCCCGTGATGACGTAGAAGGGGTTGCCCATCAGCACGTTCGCCAGGGTGGACTTGCCGGAGCCGTTGGGGCCCATGATGGCGTGGATCTCGCCCGTGCGGACCTCCAGGTTAACCCCCTTCAGGATCTCCCGGTCCAGGTCCTCCACCTTTGCCCTCAGGTTTCGGATCACCAGTTCGGGTTTCCGGTCACTCATCGGTTTTGGTCCACCTTAAATTCTTGACTTCTGAACTCAACAACTGGCAGCATTCTACCGCCGCAGGCGGAAGCGGTCAAATCGCCCAGCCATTAGGACACGAGCTCGGCCTCTAACGTCAGGGACTCTAGGCCGGGTTTGAGCAGCTGGGAAACCGGACAGCCTTCCTTGGCGCCTTCTGCGGCCTCCCGGAACTTCGCAGGGTCCAGACCCGGGACTTTGACCCGTGTCTGCAGGTGCACCCGGGTGATCTTCGCGCCCGCCTCGCCCGTCTGCAGGGTGACGGTGGCCCTTGTCTCCACCCGTTCGGGTGGCGTGCCTTCCCGAGTCAGGCGGGCCGCGAGCGCCATGCTGAAGCACGCCGCGTGGGCGGCGGCGATCAACTCCTCAGGGTTGGAGCCCTGCCCGGACTCGAACCGTGAGGGATAGGTGATCACAGCTTCCCGCAGTACACCGCTCTCCGTACTGGCGCGGCCGGTGCCGGTGCGCAAGTCGCCGGTCCAGCTCGCGGATGCTGTGCGCGTGATCTCGGCCATAGGCCCGCTCCTTTCGGTTTCTCTTCGGGATGACGACCACGGCCAGTGTAGCACAGCGGGTGAGGCGGTAGATCCGAGCAAGTGCTCTGCGCGTTGCCGCAGGACGGACCTGCGCACCTTGTCCAGGCCGGCGCGAGGAAGCTCGGAGACCGTCCAGATTCGGTCCGGCACCTTGAAACCCGCCAGTCGCTCGCGGCAGAAGGACCTGAGCTCCTCCTCCCCTGGCTCTGCCCCGGGCGCCGGCTGCACGAAGGCTACCGGGCGCTGGCCCCAATGGGGATGCGGGACTCCCACCACCGCCGCGTCCAGAACCTTCGGGTGGGTTCGCAGCACGCGCTCCACCTCCGCCGGGTATACGTTCTCCCCACCGGAGATCACCAGGTCCGCGCGCCGGCCTACCACGTGGAGGTATCCTTCTGAGTCCACGTAGCCCAGGTCGCCCGTGCGAAGCCACCCCCCCCGAAGCACCTGCGCGGTGTCCGCTGGCCGCGCGTAGTAGCCCTTCATGACCGTGGGGCCGCACACCTCGATCTCGGCGGGCTGGTCCTCAGATCGGCCCGCGCGCACCTGCAGGGGGTAAAGGGGGCGGCCTGCGCACCCAGGCCTGGACAGGGCCTCCTCAGGCAGCAACGTGGTCACCTGGGAGCTCGCCTCCGTGAGCCCGTAGGTGGGCGCCACCGGCCAGCCCATCTCCGCCGCCCGGATGACCAGCTCCGGCGGAACCGGACCCCCGCCCAGCAACACCGCCCGCAGCCGCGCCGGCGGCCTTCTACCCCGCCAGGCGTCCAGCACGCGCAGAAGCATGGTGGGCACTAGGGAAGTAAAGGCCACAGCACCTTCGGCCACCTCCGCGCAGAAGCGTTCGGGGTCGAACCGGTCGTGCACCACCACGGAGCTACCGGCCAGCGCGGCGCGCCAGAGCACAGCGAGCCCTCCCACGTGGTACAGCGGCAGGACCACCAGCCAGGGGTCCTGGGGACCGGCGCCCAGGTGGAGGTTAGAGGCCAGCGCACTCCACACGTGGTTGCCGAACGTAAGGGCTACCCCCTTGGGCTCTCCGGTGGTGGCGGACGTGTACAGGATGCTCTGAAGCGCACCCTGCGGGTGGCGGAGCCGCAACCGCACCGGGCGAGGAGGGGCGTCAGGCAAAAGCTCCGGATGCTCCGGGTCCACGCTGGCCACGCCCGGTTCGGCCACCTGCCGGGCTCGGTCGAGGAAAGCGGGTTCGGTCACGAGCAGGGAAGCGGTGCAGCCGGCGAGCCGTTCCCGCAGCTCGGAAGGCGCAAGCCGGGTAGAAAGGGGCACGCAGACGGCCCCGAGCCGCGCGAGGGCGTGCACCAGGACCACGAACGGTGCCCCGTTGCCCAGCAGCAGCGCCACCCGATCGCCTGGCCCCACACCGAGCCCTCCGAGCCGGCGCGCGGCTGCGCGTACCCGGGCGTCCAGCTCGGCGAAGGATAAGCTCGCGCTACCTGCCTGAAGGGCGAGCTGGTCCGGGCTCGTGCGGGCGCGGTGCCACAGGGGGTCTATGAGTCTCACAGGTGCGCGAGCGCCCACAGCGCGCCGTAGAGGAGGTGCAGCCGCGCCGTGTCCGCAAGTGACCGGTTCAAGGCGTCCGCCGCGTCAACGGTCCACACCCGGACCACGGCGCGCCCGACGAGGGGCGCAGAAAGCCACGGCAACCAGAACCGCTCCCCCACCAGACCCGCAGCGCGCTGGGCGGCGGGCCAGGCGAAGGCCACCAGCCAGCACGCGGCGTACAGAAACCGGGTGGCCCGCGGGCCCAGCCGCACCGCAAGGGTGCGCTTTCCCGCAGCCGCGTCCGTGGGGATGTCCCGAAGGTTGTTCACCACGAGGATGGCGGTGCACGAAAGCCCCACGGGCACGGCTGCGGCCACGGCCTGCGCTCGCAGGACGCCGGTCTGAACGAAGTCGGTGCCTGCGGTGGCCACCAACCCGAAGAACACGAACACGAACAGCTCCCCGAGCCCCCGGTAGCCGAACCGAGGGCCTGAGGTGTACGCGACCGCTGCGGCCACGCACGCCAGCCCCACCAGCACCAGGGGCCAGCCCCTCAGCCACACCAGGTACAGGCCCACGGCGCACGCGAGCGCGAAAGCCACCCCCGCCCCCTGCCATACCCGCTCCGGCGGGAGCAGGCCCCCTGCCGTGACCCGCAGAGGGCCCCGCCGTCCCACCCGGTCCGCACCGTGAAAGTAGTCGGCTGCGTCGTTGGCCAGGTTGACGCCGACCTGCATCCCCAGAGCCACGGCGAGACACGCAAGGGAGGCGAGCCACTGGAAGCGACCCGTGCTGGCCGCGGTCGCGGCTCCCACCAGCACCGGCGCCACCGCGGCCGGAAGGGTGGCGGGCCGAACCGCAAGCCACCACACCTTCCATCCCGCGGGACGTCCTCCCGGGTCAGGGGAAACGGGGGAACTGGGAGAAGTCGGGCTTGCGCTTCTCGAGGAAGGCATTCCGGCCCTCCTTCGCTTCGTCCGTCAGGTAGTACAAGAGGGTGGCGTCGCCGCCCAGCTGCTGCAGGCCCGCGAGCCCGTCCGTGTCCGCGTTGAAGGCCGCCTTGAGCAGGCGGATGGCGAGGGGGCTCTTCTCCAGGATCTCCCGGGCCCACCGGACCCCTTCCTCCTCCAGGCGGTCCAAGGGGACCACGGCGTTCACCAGCCCCATCTCCAGCGCCTGCTGCGCGGTGTACTGGCGGCAGAGATACCAGATCTCACGGGCCTTCTTGTGGCCCACGATCCGGGCCAGGTACGTGGAGCCGTAGCCCGCGTCGAAGCTACCGACCTTGGGGCCGGTCTGGCCGAAGATCGCGTTGTCCGCAGCGATGGTCAGGTCGCACACCGTGGCGAGCACGTTCCCCCCACCGATGGCGTACCCCGCCACCAGGGCGATCACCGGTTTCGGAAGGATGCGGATCAGGCGCTGCAGGTCCAGCACGTTGAGCCGGGGGATGTGGTCTTTGCCCACGTACCCGCCGTGCCCCCGTACCCGCTGGTCTCCACCGGAGCAGAAGGCCTCGTTGCCCGCCCCCGTGAGCAGGACCACGCCGATGGAGGCATCGTCCCGGGCGTGGCTGAAAGCGTCGATCATCTCCATCACCGTCTCCGGCCGGAAAGCGTTGCGCACCTCCGGCCGGTTGATGGTCACCTTCGCGATCCCCCGCGCATCCTCCAGGCCATGCTCGTACAGGATGTCGGTGTACTCCTGCACCCGTTTCCAAGCGATCTTCACGCGCTCACCTCCCGTGTGCCACGAGGATTTGTTCGGCCGCCTGCTGCACCGCCGCCCACACCTCCCGGTGCAGGGCCACGTTGCGGGCCCGGTCGGTGCGCACCTCCACCACCTCTAGGCCTCCCTCCCCGAGCCCCTCCCGGATCGCCGCGCGGAATTCCCTCCAGTCCCGCGCTCTCCGGTACCGACCCCCGAACATCTCCACCGCAGGGCGGAAGTCCAGGCCGTGAGGGGTCCCGAACAACTCCTCGAAACCCTCGCCCCACTCCGCCTGCGGGAGGAACGAGAAGATCCCGCCCCCGTCGTTGTGCAGGAGGATCACCAGGGCCGAAAGCCCGAACCGCTTGGCCGCGAGCAGCCCGTTCAGGTCGTGGTACAGGGAGACGTCCCCGACCACCAACACCACGGGGTCTGAGGACACCGCCGCGGCACCCAACGCGCTGCTCACCACACCGTCGATCCCACTCGCTCCGCGGTTCGCGAGGATCCGGATGCGCTTCTGGCTGGTGCGCAAGAACCCGTCCAGGTCGCGCACGGGCATGCTGTTGCCCACGAACAGGAGGCATCCGTCGGGGAGGAGAGCATCGAGCTCCCAGAACACTCTCCCCTCAAAGGGCTCCGCCACCCCTCCCACGTAACGGTCCACGGCACGCTGCGCGACCTCGCCAAGGGCGCGCCACGCCTCCAGGTACCTGCTGTGGGATCTGGGGGTGAGGTGCTCCGTGAGCGCGCGGCAGAAGTCCCCGGGGTCGGCACACACCACGGTGTGCGCCACGTGGTCGGGATCCTGCCACGGCCCTTCGGGCTGGACGAGCACCTGGAGGGCCTCCGCACAGCGCGCCAGAAACCCCTGGACCACCCGCGAAGTTGGGGTGGCGCCAAACCGCAGCACCAGCTCGGGCGCCAGGCGGTCCACCACCTCCCGCACCCGGAGGAGCGGCTCGCAGGCCTGCACCAGGTGCGAGCGGTCGTGGTCTCCGCACCGCAGCTGGGCCAGGGGTTCTGCCAGGATCGGGTAACCGGAAGCCTCCGCCAGGGACGCCACCGCCTGCGGGAAGCCCGGAAGGTCCAGGGGACCGCACACAATCACCCCGCGTTCGGTTCCCCCAACTGCGTCGGCCACCGCACGGACTGCCCCGGGGTCCGGGCCGGAGCGACCTGGGAACGCCAAGGTATAAGGGCGGCCTTCCCGCCGGCCCCAGAGCGCTTCCTCCGGCACGGGCGGGAGCTCGGCCCGCACGGGGATCAGGGGTTCCCGCAGGGGAAGGTTCAGGTGCACGGGGCCGGCAGGGACGGAGCAAGCTTCCGCCACCGCGCGCGCTGCAAGGCTGCGAACGTATCGCAGGGCCCGCTCGTCCGCTTCCGGGGTGGGCAGGTCGGCGAACCACTTGGCGTGCGGCCCGAACAAGCGCAGCTGGTCCACCGCCTGCAGCGCGCCGGAGTCCCGCAGCTCGTGGGGCCGGTCCGCGGTGAGAACCACAAGGGGTACCCCACCGTACCGGGCCTCCATGACCGCGGGCAGGAAGTTGGCCGCTGCGGTCCCTGACGTGGAAAGCACCGCCACCGGCGCCCGCAGGGCCCGCGCGGCGCCCACGGCAAAGTACGCGGCGCCCCGCTCGTCCAGCAACACCCACACCCGCAACCCAGGGTGTCGGGCCGCGCTCAACGCGAGGGGAGCGGAGCGCGAGCCCGGGCACAGGCACAGATGCCGCACGCCGCAGCGCACCAGCTCGTCCACGAGCGCGCCGCAGAACGCGTACGCGGCATTCTCCGGATGCCTCACGGAACCTCCGCGCCCAACGCCTCCAAAAGGGGCAGGAGCTTGGCCTCGGACTCCGCGTACTCCGCGTCGGGCTCCGAACCGGCCACAATCCCGCATCCTGCGAAGGCCCACGCGCGGTCCGCCCGGACGAGCGCCGAACGGATGGCCACCACGAGCTCCGCGGCCTGCGCCCCCACCCACCCCACTACGCCTGCGTACCAGCCGCGGTCCAGCTCCTCGTGGTCCTTTAGCCAAGCGTAGGCCAACGGGACCGGAGAGCCGGCTACGGCCGGCGTGGGGTGTAGGACGAGCGCTGCCCCGAGGGCGTCCACAGACGGCCGCAGTCGCCCTGCGAACCGCGTGCGCAGGTGCTGCACGTTCGGCAGGGCCACCACCTCCCGCCGCCCCTCCCACACCCGCGCGCACAGCCGACTCAGCGCGGCCCGCACGTGTTCGGTCACCAGATCGTGCTCCCAGCGCTCCTTGGCGCTCTCCTCCAGCTCCCGGCGCAGCGATTCGTCTACCTCCCGGGTACCGCCGCGGGGAGCCGTCCCCGCCAGAGCCTCCGTGAGCACGCGCCCCGACCGGACGAACGCCAGCCGCTCGGGTGTCGCGCCGAGGAACGTGGCACCGTCTCGGAAGGCGGCGAAGGTGGTGCACCTGGGGTAGCGGGTCTGTAGCCGGCGCACAACCTCCGAGGGCGGAAAGACCCCTTCCAGCTCCACGCTCCGGGCCAGCACCACTTTGCGCAGGGGCCCCCGGCGGCAGCAGGCCTCTAAGCGGGCCACCTGAGACTTCCACGCATCCGCGGAGGGCCGCTCCAGCACGACCCGCGCGTTGCCCGGGGCCCGGCGGAGCTGGTCCGCGGACCATCGGTCCGCGAGCTCGAGGGTTCGTTCCACTTCCTCGGGGAGGGTTTCGGCCGAGCCCACACATGCGAGCGCCGCGTAGGATCTGCTGCCCACGCGCAGCCACAGCACCCGGGGCACGCTCACCACCGCAGAGGGAAAGCTGGCCCAGGGCCCCGAGGGCGCGGCCGCGGGGTCGAAGGCCAACCCGCAGAACGCCATGGGTCCGATCGGCCCTGCGGCGGCGCAGCGTTTCAACACCGACCTCCACGCCGCCACAGATCTTTCCGGAAGATCGCTTGAGCTCCACGCCTCGCCCGCGGCGACGGCTTGGCTTCGGGATGAGCGCCACAGCCACCCCGGTTCGTGCGGCAGCAGCGAGGGGACCGTCTCCGCGGGCGCGCTGGCCCACACCAGCACAGGCTCGTCCCCCACCCCGCGCGCGGCGTGGGCGAGGGTGCGAAAACGCTGCACGAGCGCGGCGTCCAGCAAGTCCACCGTCGACACGCTCACACCTCCCGGAAGCCCGCAGAACGCAACAGCAGTGCGGTGAGGGCCGGCACGGTCTCCCCGAGGGACGGCCTGCGCTCGTGCAGCCACCGCAGCACCACCTCGCTCACCGCGCCCAGCCAGGCGGCCGCGGCCAGCGCCGTGTCCTGAGGGGGGATGTCGCCTTCCGCCACCGCCTCGTCCAGGTAGCCCTGGATCAGGGCCGCCAGGGCGCACCGCAGCTCCCACCGCCTGCGCTCCACCTGTGGGCTCAGCCCCACCGACTCCAGGAGCAGCAGTCGGGTGAGCGCCTCGTTCTCCTCGAAGGCTCCCAGAGCCGCCTGCAGCGCCGCCTCTACGCGGCCACGCGCCCCCCGGGCGGAAGCGATGGCGGAGACCACCCGCTCCGCAAGGGTTGCGGCCGAGTCGTCCAGCAGGGCCAGGAACAGGTCTTCCTTGCTGGGGAAGTGGACGTACACCGCGCCCTTGGAAACGCCCGCTTCCCGCGCCACGTCGTCCACCAGCGTCCGGTGGTAGCCCGAGGACGCGAATGCCAGGCGCGCTGCCTCCAGAATGCGGGCGCGCGTTCGGTCCTTTTGCAGAGCTCGCTTGGCCGTTGCGTTGCGCATAAGTGACCGACCAGTCAGTCACAGTCTAGCGCGACCGGCTCAGCTGTAAAGACCAGACCCGTACCCTCCAAATCTACGAATGCCTTGCCGCAGGGGCTGCGAGAGCACTCATCGCGGCCTTGCGATCGAAGGCTGCTTCCACCGCGTACCGGGTCATATTCCGCAGGTCGTCCAACGTAAAGCCGAGCTCGCGGCAAGCCGCGTACATTTCACACGTCAGGTTGGTTCGCAACAGGACCGGGTCGTCGCTGTTGATCGTCACCCGGACACCGGCGTCGTAGAGGGCCCGCAGGGGGTGTTCCCGCCAGTTGCCCACCAGGCCGAGTCTGAGGTTGCTGGTGGGGCAGATCTCCAGAGCGATGCGGTGCTCCCGCAGGTACGCGACCAACTCAGGGTCCTCCACCGCCCGGAACCCGTGGCCGATGCGAACCGCTCCCAGCTGGTAGATGGCGGTCCACACGGACGCGGGCCCTGAGAACTCACCTGCGTGCACTGTGATCCCCAACCCCGCCTCCCGCGCCACCTCGCACGCGCGCGAAAACAGTGCGGGCGGGAAGTTCTCTTCGTCCCCCGCCAGGTCCAGTCCCACCACGCCACAGTCCACGCAGCTGGCCGCGATCTCCGCCACCTCCGCAGCGTGCTCCGGACCCCGCTCTCGCACCAGGCTCACCACGGTACCGGACCGCACGCCGAACTCCGACTCCGCCCGCGCACGCCCCTCCGCGATCGCCTCCAGCATCCCCCGCACACCCAGAAGGGCAAACCCACGGCGTCCGCCCACCCGGACCTCCACGTAGCGCACGTTCTCCGCCGCGGCGTCCCGCAGCAGCTCGTACGTCACCTGCGCCACGTTCCGGTACGTGTACAGGCGGTCCGGCACCTTCCCCGCGCGCCCCAGGTACCTGAGACGCCGCAGGCGGTCGTACCCTACGTAGCGCTGGGGGTCGCCCACGAGATACGGCTCGGAGAGACTCGGGGCGTGCAGAGCCTGGGCCAGGTGGCGCAACCGCAGGGATGTCTCCAGGTGGACGTGCAACTCCGCCTTGGGGAGTCCCCGGACCGCTTCGCGTGTGATGCCCGCTTCCATCCCCGCCCCGTGTGGCCTGCGCGATCGGCTTGGATTATACTCGCGGGCTGTGGGCCGCACAATCTTGACAATCTCACAGAAACCCCGCAGCGCACACCCTGCTTCCCACCGGCTTC
>JBEQAH010000041.1:0-10432 GCA_041640435.1 bacterium
CGTACCCACATGAGGAAGAACACCACCGCGTACGTCTTCAGCAGGAACCACATCACACCGTTCACCACAGGGCCCACCCAGGGAAAGGCGAAGGGCCCCTTCCACCCGCCCAAAAACAGCGTGGTGAAGAGGGCGGAGCTCGCCAGCAGGGCCCCATACTCTCCCAGCTGGAAGAGGGCGAACCGCATGGGCGTGTACTCCGAGAAGTAGCCGGCCACCAGCTCCGCCTCGGCCTCAGGGAGGTCGAAGGGGATGCGGTTCGCCTCCGCGGTGGCCGCCACGAGGAAGACCAGCGCGGCCACGATCACCGAGGGGTAGAAGTGCGCCGGGTAGGGTTGTGCCTCTACGATCCGCACCGTAGACAGGGTCCCCGTCAGGGTGGCCACCGCGAGCAGGGAGAAGCCCAGGGGCAGCTCGTACGAGACCATCTGGGCTGCCGACCGCAGGGCGCCGAGCAAAGAGTACTTGTTGTTGGAGGCCCAGCCGCCGGTGAGGATCCCGATGACCGTCAGGCTGCTCACCGCGGCGAAGTACAGGATCCCCACGTTCAGGTCCCGCACGATCAGCCCGGGTGCGAAGGGGATCACGATCCAGTCCAGCAGCGCCACCACCGCCACCAGCACCGGCGCCGCGGTGAACAGGACCACGTCCGCGCGGTGCGGCACGATGCTCTCCTTCTGGAGGAGCTTCACCATGTCCGCCACCGTCTGCAGGAGCCCGTGGGGACCCACGTGCTTGGGGCCGACCCGCGCCTGGATCCACGCGCTGATCTTTCGCTCCGCCAACACCAGGAACAGCGGCCCCCCCACCGCCAGGAAGGTGAACACCACGGCGGCCAGGACCACCATGCGGACGAGTTCTACCTGCCAGAGCGCGTCGAGGAATCCTCCTAGACCCACTCCAGAGCACCTTTCTTCCACGCGTAGGCCAGGGCGACCCCGAGCACCCCGAGGAAGATGACCATCTCCACCAGGGCGAACCCGCCCAGCTCCCGGAGGACCACGGCCCACGGGTAGATGTAGATCACCTCGATGTCGAAGAGCAGGAAGGCCAACCCGAACAGGTAGTAGCGCACGTGGAACTGGGACCACGCCTCCCCGAAGGGGACGATGCCGGACTCGTACGGGATACGCTTCTGCGCGTACTGGCTGCGGGGTGCCAGCAGCCACACCACCCCGAGGGGCAGGACGGCCATCCCCGCGCCCACGAGGGCGAAGACCGCCACGTATGCCCAGTCTAGCGGCACCCGCTCACCTCGAGTTCCGTCCTCCGCCCCTCCTCGCCCGAACGCACGGGTTCGCCGCTGGCCCGGCCGAGCCCTGCCGTGAGCGGCCGATCCGCACAGGCGTGCGCGCCGATCTGGATGCGGGAAGAGCAAACGCGAAGGGACGCGCCGGGACCGCCTGGCGCGGTCCACGCGCATGATACGGACGCGCACTCGACCGTGTCAAGGCGGCCTCAGGGGTTGATCACGCTCACCCGCGCGACCCGTCGCCGCACTCCCCCGAAGCGCTCGAGCACCTCCAGGACCGCGTCCGCCAGCCGCGCCGGATCGTGGCGCACCAGCTCTGCCTCACTCACCAGCGGGAATCCGAAGGGCTCCACGCCCATCTGCCGGATCCGGTCCAGGTCCGGCTCCACCGGGTAAGCGCCCTCGGTGCGATAGCGGGCGAGAAGCAGCTCGTTCCGCGGCTGCTGGGTGTTCACCACCGCGGCCCTCACCACGGGGCCCGCGTGATCCACCACCACCCGTACGTGGTCGGAGGCGCGGAACCCGTCCGTCTCGCCCGGCTGCGTCATCACGTTCACCACTTGCACCACGGGAGCGGACGCCGCCCGCAGAGCCTCCGCCACGCCGCCCACCAGTAGGTTCGGCAGGACGGACGTGAACAGGCTGCCCGGGCCCAGCAGGACCAAATCCGCCTGCGCGATGGCCTCCAGCACCTCCCGCACCGCTCGCGCGGCGGGCCTCAGGTACACCCGCCGGATGGCCTTGCGCATCGCGGGGATGGCCGACTCTCCCTCCACGTGCGTGCCGTCCAGGAACTCGGCGCAGAGCACCACGTTGTCCGTGGTGGAGGGGAGTACCTGGCCCCGGATGGCGAGCACGCGGCTGGCGAGCCCGACCGCAGAGACCAGGTCGCCCGCCACGCCCATCATGCTGGCGAGGAACAGGTTCCCGAAGGAGTGGCCCTTGAGGTCCCCTCGCTCGAACCGGTACTCGAACAGGCGGGTCATGAGGGGCTCGGCTTCCGCCAGGGCCACCAGACAGTCGTTGATGTCCCCCGGCGGGAGCACCCCCAGGTCGCGGCGCAGCCGTCCGGAGCTGCCGCCGTCGTCGGTGACGGTGACCACTGCGGTGAGGCTCACCCCGTAGCGCTTGAGCCCGCGAAGCAGGGTGGACAGCCCCGTGCCGCCGCCCACGGCCACGATCCGGGGGCCGCGGTCCAGGGCCCGGCGCTGCACCATGAGCTCCGCCAGCCGGTAGTCGCCGCGGGGCAGGAACACCCCTGCCACCGAGCGCACGGTGGCCCGCAGGCCGAGGAAGACGCAATACAGCCCTGAACCCACGAGAGCCACACCCGTAGCCACCAGGCCCCAGGGCTGGCCCCCGGAGACCCACGAGCTCAGCCACACCATGACGTACAGGGCGCGCAGGATTCCCGCGGACACCACGTCGGCGAGGAGCACGGCGCCGAAGGCGACCAGCGCCACCCCGAAGAACACAAGCGCCACGTAGCGTTTCACGCGGATCCCGGGCACCAGCCACTTGGCGAACTGCCGCAGGCGGCGGCGGAAGCTCTCGAGGAGGTGGGCCACCACGCCGCGCATCCCTCACTCCCGGTGGATGTCCCGATGCCGCGCCCGGGCCTGATACCCCCGCTCCCGCAACGCGCGCACGAGCTCTTCGGCCACCGCCACGGACCGGTGCCGGCCTCCGGTACAGCCCACGGCCACGGTCACGTCCGTCCGTCCCTCCTGCTCCAGCTGCGGGAGCAGGAACAGGACCATCTCCAACAACTTCTCCCAGAACTCCCGCGTGCGGTCGGAGGCGAACACGTACTCGCGCACCTCGGGCTCCAGCCCCGACCGGGCCTGCAGCTCCTCCACGTAGTGGGGGTTGGGCAGGAACCGGGTGTCGAACACCAAGTCGGCATCCAAAGGCAGCCCGTGCTTGTACCCGAAGGACACCACGGTGACCGCACAGCCCGCGCCCTCGCCCGCCCGCGGTCCAAAGGTGTGCCGCAGCTCCGTCCTCAACTCCCCAGGTCGCATCTCAGTGGTATCCAGGATGCGGTGGGCGCGCTCCCGAAGCGGCCGCAGCCGCTCCCGCTCTGCCCGAATCCCTTCGAGGATGGATCCCGAGCTCGCCAGGGGGTGTTTGCGGCGGGTCTGGTGGAACCGCCGGACCAACACCTCGTCAGATGCGTCGAGGAACAGGATGCGGTAACGGAGGCCGAGGGCGTCCAGGTGTTGGAGGGCTTCGTTGAGCGCGTCGAAGAACTCCCCGCTGCGGATGTCCACCACCACCGCCGCCCGACTCACCCGGCCGCCCGTGTGCAGCAGGAGCTCCGCGAACCGAGGGATGAGGGTGGGCGGCAGGTTGTCCACGCAGAAGAAGCCCAGGTCCTCCAGGGCGTGAGCCGCGTGGGATTTCCCCGCGCCGGACAGGCCGGTCACCACGACCAGCTCCACCGGCCCACAGACCGTGGCGTCTCCCTGTACCCCCGAAGCCTGCCCCGCTGTCCCGCGAGTGGACAACCGGCTTCCCTCCCGCAGGCTCAGGGTACTCCCCGAACGAGGCCGGGTCCAGCTACGCCGCCACCAGACGGCCCACCAGCACGCTTAGCACCGTGACCAGGAGGGAAAGCACGAACATGCTCAGGAAGCCGCCGTGGGGGATGTGCAGGAGCCAGACCACCATGTACAGCATCAGGGTGTTCACCACGAGGGTAAACAGTCCCAGGGTCAGGAGGTTGAGCGGCAGGGTGAGGATCAAGACCACCGGGCGGAGGAATGCGTTGACAAGCCCCAGGACCACCGCGGCGAGCAGCAGCGTCTCCGTGCTCCGGATGCGTACCGCGGTGGGGTAGATGGCGGTGGCGACCCACAAGGCCACCGCGTTCAGCAGGAACCGGACCAGCCATCCCACAGCTCCCATCCCCCGGGGGCACCTAAGCCGGGCGCGGCCGGGCCCCCAGAGCCCGCCGCACGAGTTCGGCGACCCGGGTGGGGAGTTCCGCCACCGCGACCCCGGCGCGCTCCAGGGCCTCGACCTTGGCCTGCGCCGTGCCCTCGGTCCCGGAGATCACCGCACCTGCGTGACCCATGCGCTTCCCGGGCGGAGCGGTCCGGCCGGCCACGTACGCCACGACCGGCTTGCGCACCCGCTCCCGGATGAAGCGCGCCGCCTCTTCCTCTGCGGACCCACCGATCTCCCCCACCAGCACGATCGCCTCGGTCTCGGGGTCCGCCTCGAACAGCTCCAGCAGCTCCACGAACGTCGTCCCCACCACGGGGTCACCGCCCATCCCCACCGCGGTGGACTGGCCGAGGCCGGCGGTGGACAAGCCTGCCACGATCTCGTACGTGAGGGTGCCCGACCTCGACACCAAGCCCACGGGGCCCGGCCGGAACAGGTGGGAGGGCATGATGCCGATCTTGCAGCGCCCGGGGGCGGTGACCCCCGGACCGTTCGGCCCCACCACGTGGACCCCCTTCCGGCGCGCGAAGTCCACCATGGCGATGGTGTCGTGTACAGGCACGTGCTCGGTGATCACCACCACCGGATCCAGGCCGGCGGCGATGGCCTCCAGGGTCGCATCCTTGGCGAACCGGGCGGGGACAAACACGCACGAGGCGTTGGCACCGGTGGCGTCCACCGCTTCCTCCACGGTGTCAAACACCGGAACCCCATGGACCTCTGTCCCGCCCTTGCCGGGGGTCACCCCAGCCACCACCTGAGTGCCGAACTCCAACATGCGAGCGGTGTGGAACTCGCCCTGGTATCCGGTGATGCCCTGAACCAGGACCCGCGTGTGCTGTCCCACCAAGATCGCCATGATCCCTCCGCTACTCCATGTGCGCCCGGATGCGGGCCCCGACCTCCTGCAACCGTACGGGATCGGCCGGCACCAGCTTCCAGTCCAACCCCTTTCCGTCTCCTTCCCAGCGGGGGATCACGTGTAGGTGCACGTGCGCGACGGACTGGAAGGCGGCCCGGCCGTTGGCCTGCAGGAGGTTCAGGCCCTGCGGCTGCAGCGCGCGCCACAAGGCACGGGCCACTCTCTGCGCCGTCCGCGCCGCCGCGGCCAGGTCCTCGGGATCCAGTTCCAGCAGGGTCGGGGCGTGAGCCTTGGGGATTACCAGCGTGTGCCCCTCGTTGACGGGATGGATGTCCAGGATGGCCATGACCCGGTCGTCCTCATACACCCTGGTCGCAGGGAGCATCCCGTCCCGGATCCGGCAGAAGACGCAGTCCACCGTGCTCCTCCCCTACCCGCCCCGGGCCAGGGCCACCGCGCGCCGGGCCGCCTCCTCCGGATCGGTGAAGGCGAAGATACCCGCGGCCTCCAGGATCCGCCGCCCCTCCTCCTCGTTTGTGCCCGTGAGCCGGATGCTGGTGGGTACAGGAGGTGGGGAGGCGGCCAGGGCCCGGGCCACGTCGTCGCACCGGGTGATCCCCCCGAAGATGTTCACGAACAAGGCCCGCACCCCGGGTTTGCGCAGCACGATCTCCACCGCGCGCCGCATGGCCTCCGTGGAAGCGCCTCCCCCCACGTCCAGGAAGTTAGCGGGGCGGCCACCGAAGTGGGCCACCATGTCCAGGGTGGCCATCACGAGGCCCGCGCCGTTCCCGATGATGGCGATGTCGCCGTCCAGCTCCACGTACGACAGATCGTGCTCCCGTGCCAGCCGTTCCAGCTCCGTGGTCTCCTCGTCCTCGGGGCGATCCGGGTGCCGGAACCGTGCGTTGTCATCCAGCACCAGCTTGGCGTCCACGGCCAGCCAGGCGCCGTCGCACAGAGCCAGGGGGTTGATCTCCGCCAGCTCCGCGTCCTGCTCCCGCGCAAGCCGGTAGAGGCTGGTGGCCACCTCCGCGAACGTCGTCAGCAACGGTCCCCTCAACCCGAGCCGCCGTCCCACGGACCGCGCCTGGAACGGGTGGAACCCCAGAGCCGGGTCGACGGCTAGTTTGACGATGCGCTCGGGAGAACGCCGCGCCACCTCCTCGATGTCCACGCCGCCCTCCGCAGAGGCCACCAGGGCCAGGGTCCGGGCGCTGCGGTCCACGGCGAAGGCCAGGTAGTACTCGCGCTCGATGCGGGCCGCCTCCGCCACCAGCAGCCGGCGCACCCGCTCCCCCCGGATCTCCATCCCGAGGATGCGCCCGGCCTTCGCCTCGGCCTCTTCCGGGGTGTCTGCGAGCTGAACCCCGCCCGCCTTGCCGCGGCCGCCCACCAACACCTGCGCCTTCAGCACCACCGGGTAACGCAGGGGGAGAGCCCGCACCGCCTCGGGGCGGTCCACCACCACACCCCGCTGGACGGGGATGCCGTACGATGCGAACACGTCCTTCGCCTGGTACTCGTGCAGGCGCATGTTGCTAGCTCGGAAGGGCGCCGAGGAGCTCGCGGACGGCTGCCACGGAGGCCCGGAAGGCGCGCTCCTCCTCTTCTACGAGCGGCACCTCCACGATCCGCTCCACCCCGCGGGCCCCCAGCACCACGGGGACGCCGATGCACACGTCTTGCTCCCCGTACTCCCCGTCCAGGTAGACGCAGCAGGGGACCAATTGGTGCTGGTCGCGGAGGATGGCTTCCGCCATGGCGCACAGCGCGGCCCCCGGCGCCGTGAACGCGCTGGCCTTCATGAGTTCCGTGATCTCCGCGCCCGCGCGGCGGGTGCGGGCCACCACCGCCGCCAGCCGGTCCGGGGGCAAAAGGCGCTGCACGGGGACGCCGCGCACATTGGCCAAAGACGCCAGCGGTACCATGTCCTTGTCGGTGTGGGCGCCGATCACCATGGCCTGGACGTCCCGCAGGGATACCCCGAGTTCCAGAGCCAGGAAGGTCCTGAACCGCGCGCTGTCCAGGGCCCCACTCAAGCCGAACACGCGCTCCCGCGGCAGGCCGGAAGTTCTGTAGGCCAGGTAGGTCATGGCGTCCAGGGGGTTGGTGACGACCACGAACACCGCCTGAGGGGAGCGCGGGACGACCTCCGCCATCACGCTCCGCACGATCCCCGCGTTGATCCCCACCAGCTCCTCCCGGGTCATGCCGGGCCTGCGGGGTACACCCGCGGTGACGATCACCAGGTCCGAGCCTGCGGTCTCCGCGTAGTCGTTGGTGCCCACGACCCGCACGTCGAACCCTGCCACAGGCCCTGCCTGCTGCAGGTCCAAGGCTTTGCCCTGGGGCAAACCCTCCACGATGTCCGTGAGGATCACGTCGCCCAGCTCCCGGGAGGCGATCCAGTGCGCGGCCGCGGTGCCAACGGTGCCCGCGCCGACGATGGTGATCTTGGGACGGGACGGCATCTGCGGCCTCCTCACCCCATCCGCTCGATCACCGCGGTGGCGAACTCACTGGTCCGCACCTCCCGGGCGCCGTCCAGTAGCCGCGCCAAGTCGTAGGTCACGATCCGCTCTCGGAAGCACGCCTCCAGCCCCCGCACCACCCGCTGCGCCGCTTCTTCCCACCCCAGGTACTCCAGCATCATGACCCCGGACAGGGTCAGGGAGGTGGGGTTCACCTTGTCGAGGTTGGCGTACTTGGGTGCAGTGCCGTGGGTGGCCTCGAATACCGCGTGGAAGTCCCCCACGTTGGCGCCGGGGGCCATCCCGATGCCACCCACTTGCGCCGCGAGGGCGTCTGAGAGGTAGTCGCCGTTGAGGTTCCCGGTGGCGATCACGTCGATGTCCTGGGGGCGGGTGAGTACGTGCTGGAAGGTGACGTCCGCGATGAAGTCCTGGACCAGGAGCTTGCCCGGCGGGATGCTACCCCCGTACTTCTCCTGGACCTCGTCCCAGGTCACGGTGACGTCCCCGAACTCCTCCCGGGCCACCTGGTAGCCCCACTCCCGGAAGGCCCCCTCCGTGTACTTCATGATGTTGCCCTTGTGGACCAGGGTAACGTTGCGGCGCCTGTGGTCCAGGGCGTAGCGAATCGCTTTGCGGACCAGCCGCTTGGTGCCGAACTCGCTCATGGGCTTGATCCCGATCCCGGAGTCGGGGCGCACCTCCACCCCGAACTCCGCCCGCAGCCACTCGATCACTCGTTTGGCTTCGGGGGAATGCGCCGGCCACTCGATCCCTCGGTAGATGTCCTCGGTGTTCTCCCGGAAGACCACCATGTTCACCTTCTCGGGATGCCGCACCGGAGAGGGGACTCCTTCGAACCAACGGATGGGCCGGATGCAGGCGTACAGGTCGAGCAGCTGGCGCAAGGCCACGTTGAGGGAGCGGAAGCCCCCGCCCACGGGCGTGGTGAGCGGCCCCTTGATCCCGACCATGTAGTACTCGAAGGCCCGCAGGGTGTCCGCAGGCAGCCAGTCCCCGAACTCGCGGTTGGCCTTCTCCCCCGCGTAGACCTCGAACCACACGATCCGGCGCTGGCCCCCGTAGGCGACCTGGACCGCGGCGTCCAGGATCCGCCGGGTAGCCCTCCAGATGTCCGGGCCGGTGCCGTCCCCCTCGATGAACGGGATGATGGGGTCGTCCGGGATGACCAGCCGGCCTTCCCGGACCTCGATCCGGTGGCCTTCCTTGGGCGGGTGCAGACGTTCTAGGGTCAGCATGGCGCCACTCCTCGATCTCCCACCGCTGGATGGTTTGGGGAGCCGCTCCGCGAGCCCTCTCGCAGAGGCGCCTCCCCCAGTGTAGTGCGAAAGCGCCGCGGGGCCAACCGCTTTACACCCCCGAGCGGAGGGTTTATCGTAGGAGCGGTCAGGCCACTAGGCCAGAGCCCGAGGACATGCCGCAGACCTCCATCTTTCAGCCCGTGCGGCCTCGCCGGATCTACGAGGATATCGTCCGGCAGATCCAGGGGCTGATCGCGGAACGCCACCTGCAGCCGGGAGATCGGCTACCTTCCGAACGGGAGCTCGCCGAACTGCTGAGCGTCAGCCGGGCCTCCGTACGGGAGGCCCTGCGGGTGCTGAGCGCCATGGGTCTGGTGGAGGTGCGGTCGGGGGACGGGACCTTCGTCCGGCAAGGCCACACGCCCCTCGATCCCTCCGTCTGGATTCTGTTGCGGGAGCGGGAGTTCCTCCGGGACCTGCTGGAGGCGCGGCGGATCGTGGAGGAAGAGGTGGTGGCCCTGGCCGTGCAGCGGGCCACACAGGACGACATCGACCAGATGCAGGAGCTACTGAACCGCCGGGAGCGGGAGCTGGCAGCGGGCAAGCACGACCTGGAAACGGACCTGCAGTTCCACCAGATGGTCGCGGAGGCCACCCGCAACTCCGTGCTGGTGTCCCTGGTGCGGTCCCTGTGCGAGATGTGGCTGCAGAGCCGAGAGGCCACAGGCCGAACGCCCACGAGCCCCCACAGGGCGCAGGAGTTTCACCAGGCCCTGTTGGAAGCCATCCGCATGCGCAACGAGCCTCTCGCCCGCGGGGTGATGCACCAGCACATGGAAGACATGCGGGAGGACGTGGAGCGGGAGAACTGAAGGGGGTGTCCATGTACCGAGGCGGACCCGGCATGCTGGCGTGGGCTCTGCACCGGATCACGGGTGTGGCGGTCCTCTTGTTCCTGCTGCTCCACATCGTGGAGACCAGCATGCTCCTGTACGGGCCGGAGGCGTATGAAAAGGCCCTGGCTCTGTACAAGCAACCCTGGTTCAAGCCCTTGGAGTTCTTGCTGGTAGCCGCGGTGGTGTACCACGCGGGCAACGGTCTTGTGATCCTCATCCTGGATCTGTTCCCGTACGCCACCCGGTGGTACCGGACCCTGTTCTGGGTGGGGGCAGCCACGTACGCGTTGGTGATGGTCCCGGTGGCGTTCGTCATGCTCCGGCCTTTGTTCGCGCACTAACCTCGGGGGTGGAGAAGGTGCAGGGCGTACGAACTCGGCTCAACGGCGGAGGGGAGTGGATCTCGTGGCTGTACATGCGCCTCTCAGCGGTGTTGCTGATCGTTCTCGTGCTGGGTCACCTGTACATCATGCACATCGTGAACAGCACGGACACTATCGACTTCGCCTTCGTGGCCCAGCGGATGACAAGTCCCTTCTGGCGGGTGTACGACCTGTTGATTCTCCTCCTCGCCCTCTCCCACGGGCTCAACGGCCTTCGGGGGATTGTGAACGATTACACCCGACCCGGCGGCGGCTGGCGGCTGTTCTGGAACGCCACCCTGTGGACCGTGGGCTTGGTGTTCACGGTTCTGGGCGCCCTCGTGCTGTTCTCCTTCGACCCCGCCACCTTCG
>JBEQAH010000042.1:0-10283 GCA_041640435.1 bacterium
TGATCTTCTTCAAGGGCAGGACCGCGGCACCCGATTCCGGGCGCGAGCTGGCGGAGCGCCTCGCCGCCGTCCTGCGCGCCACCACGGACGCGGTGCTGGAGGTGGACGAGAACGGCACGGTGGTCGCTGCCAACCGCCGGGCGTCGGAACTGGTGGGCCTGGGGGCCCAGTCGCTGGTGGGCCTCCCCTTCCGTGCCCTCACTGACGGCTCCCACGAATCCCTGGGTGCCATCCAGACCGCCCACCGGCACCGTCGCTGGGAGGGCGAGCTCACATTCCGGCGGTCCGACGGGTCCCTGGTGCGGGCACCCGTGCGCACGGAACAGGCGGCTGGCGGGTGGGTGTGGTGCGTCACGCCGCCCCGCGGCATGGATCCCCGGGAGCTTGCGGCGCACGTGCGGCAAGCGCTGGCGGAAGTCCCCCTGGCGGTGCAGGCGTTCGACCTCCAGGGGAACGTCATCGCCACCAACCCGGCCTGGTCCGAGCTGTTCGGCCTCTCTCCCCAGGAGACCACCCGCGCAGCGAACGTCCTGCGCGGTGGCTCGGTGTTCGGCCCGCCCCACCGAACCGCGCTGGAGCAGGCCATCCGAGGCCAGGTGGTACGCCTAGCGAGCTTCCCCTGGCCGCCCGAACAGCGTCCGGGCGCCCCGGGCAAGGTCCTGGATGTTCTGCTGGCGCCCGTCCGAAGCCCAGACGGCGCCGTGCAGTTCGCGGTGGCCATCGCCCTGGATGCCACCGAGCAGCGCCGGCTCGAGGAGGAGCTGCGGGAGTCTGAGGCGCGGTACCGCACGCTCATCGAGGAGTCGCCGGAAGGCGTCTTCCTCGTGGAGGACGGGACCTTCCGGTTCGTCAACCGGCGGTTCGCGCAGATGTTCCGGGTCACATCCGCGGAATGCGTGGACCGCCTGGGCCCGCTCGCCCTGTGCGCGCCCGAGGACCGGTCCAAGCTGGCCACCTACCTGCGGGAGCGGCTGGCGGGCTCCGGGCCACGAGCCACGGTCGCCTTCACCGCCGCCCGGCCGGACGGCAGCCGCATTGAGTGCGAGCTTCTAGCGAACCGCGTGGTGCTGCGGGGCAAGCCATTGCTGCTCGGCACAGTGCGGGACCTCACCGAGCAGCGGCGGATCGCGGAGATCCTACACTTCCAAGCGAGCCTCCTGGAGCAGGTCCAGGACGCCATCGTGGCCACGGACTGGGACGGACGGGTCGTGTACTGGAACCGCGCTGCGGAGACGCTGTACGGCTGGCTCGCCTCCGATGCCGTGGGCCGCGAATTCGACGCCCTGGTCCGGCCGGAGGCCAAGGACACCCTGGCGCGGCTGCGCCACGTCCTGGCCCGGGACGGCGCCTGGCGGGGCGAGCTGCAGCACCGGACCGCGGACGGCCGGCTGGCGTGGCTGTCTGCCTCCCTCTCCATCCAGCGAGACGCCCAGGGCCGGCCTGTAGGGGTGGTGGGTGTCTACCGGGACATCACAGCACACAAGCGCCTCGAGGAGGAGCTGCTGCAGGCGCAGAAGATGGAGAGCATCGGCACTCTGGCCGGCGGCATCGCGCACGACTTCAACAACATCCTCGGAACCATCGTGGGTTACCTGGGGCTGTTAAAGGAGGAGCTGCCCTCGGACGGGAGCCTGCACCACTACCTGGAGGTGCTGGAGCGGTCCGCCATGCGGGCCTCGGAGCTCACCCGGCAGCTGCTGGGCTTCGCCCGCAAGGGCAAGTTCGAGGTGCGGCCCGTGGACCTGGCGAGCCTGTGCGCCGAGGTCCTGGAGCTGTTCCGGCCCACGCTGGACTCCCGCGTCACGGTGCACACCGACTTCCCCGCTGACCTGCCCATGGTGGAGGGCGACCCCAGCCAGCTGCACCAAGCCATCCTGAACCTGTGCATGAACGCACGGGACGCCATGCCGGAGGGTGGCGTCCTGAAGCTCTCCCTGGCGTCCGTGATCGCGCCCGACCCCACCTCGGGGGAACGGCCCATCCTCCGACCCTACGTGTGCCTGACCGTGAGGGATACCGGCGTGGGGATGGACGAACACGTCCGGGCCCGCATGTTCGAGCCCTTCTTCACCACCAAGGGTCCGGGGCGCGGCACCGGCCTGGGGCTCGCTATGGTGTACGGGATCGTGCGCAACCACGGCGGATTCTTAGAGGTGGACAGTGAAGTGGGCAAGGGCACGTCCGTCCGCATGCACCTGCCCGTGGCGGGGACCCGGGCGGCTCCGGGAGACGAAGGGAGGGCGCAGGTGGAAGTGGGGTCGGGGGAGACCATCCTCGTGGTGGACGACGAAGAGCCGCTGTGCAACCTGTTGCGCGACGTGCTCACCCGCCGCGGCTACAGGGTGCTCGTGGCCACGAGCGGGGACGAGGCGGTGCGGCTGTACCAGGAGAATTTGGGCCAGGTGGACCTCGTGATCCTGGACATGACCATGCCGGGCCTCTCCGGGGAGGAGACCTTCGACGCCCTGCGGGCCCTGAACCCTAACGCCCGCATCCTTCTGACCAGCGGCTACACCCAGGAGCAACCGGCGCGGGAGCTGGTGGCCCGGGGCGCGCGCGGCTTCCTCCGGAAGCCGTTCCTGATTAGCGAGCTCGCAGCCCGGGTACGGGACGCCCTTCAGGAGGAGTAGTCGGTGGGCTGCACCCTGGTGGTGCTGGAAGGCGACCTGACGGGCCAGGAGCTGCTCGAACAGGCCCTGCGCCTCTTGGAGCCCTCCGTGTGTGGCTTGCAGGTGGAGCAAGTCCGGTTCGACCTCAGCCTGCACAACCGCCGCGCCACCGCAAACCGCGTGGTGTACGAAGCCGCGGAGGCCCTCCGCCACCACCGGGTCGGGATCAAGGCCGCCACCACCACGCCGGAGGGGCCCGGGGACGTGGGCAGCCCCAACGCGCTGCTGCGAGAGCTGGTGGGCGCGCAGGTGATCCTGCGCACCGGTCGCCGCATCCCAGGAGTAAGGCCCCTGGCCGGGGTGGTGGCCCCCATCGCGGTGGTGCGGATGGCTGTCGAGGACGCCTACGGCGCCAGGGAGTGGCGCGAGGGGGAAGGGGAGGGCGAGGTGGCCTACCGCACCACCCGCATCAGCCGCCGGATCTGCCGCACCGTGGCAGAGTTCAGCTTCCGGCACGCACGCCGCATGGGCGCCAAGGTGTTCGGCGGACCCAAGTACACCGTGAGCCCCCTCTACGAGGGGCTGCTCAAGGAGGAGTTGGACGCCGCGGCAAGACGCCACCCGGACGTACCCTACGAACCCCAGCTCATCGACGCGGTGTACGCGCTGCTGTTGCAGACCACGGGGGAAGCGCTGGTCATCCCTGCCCTCAACCGGGACGGCGACACGCTGTCGGACTTGGTGCTGCAGATGTTCGGTAGCATTGCCGGGGCGGAGTCGATGGTGCTGGCCCTGGACGAGGACCTGCGGGTGCGGGTGGCGCTGGCGGAGGCGCCCCACGGGACCGCCCCGCGCCTGTACCGCAAGAACCTCGCCAACCCCATGGCCATGATCCTCGCCACCGCCGCCGCCCTGTCCTACACCGAGGATCCCCAGGCCCTGCGGGTGTCCCGCGCCATCTACGAGGCTACCTTCGAGGCGGTGCAGGACGGCGTGCGCACCGCAGACCTGGGCGGGGACGCTACCACCACGGAGTTCACCGACGAGGTCCTCCACCGCGTGCGGGGCAAGCTGGAGGCCTGGCGCGCGGTGGGGTGGAGTGGGCCGCCGGCGTAAAGCGGCCCCCTAGTGGGCCCGGCCGGGGTACTCAGGAGGGTCTGCCGCCTCTTGGAGCGAAGCCGCCTCCGCCCTCGTGTGGGGAAGCAGGGCCCGCACCACCTCCCCCACTACCACCTGCAGGGCCGCCGCCACCGGGATCGACAGCAGCACTCCCACCGGGCCCATGAGGGCACCCCCGGCCAGCAGCGCGAGGATGGCCAGGATGGGCGACAGCCCCACCGCGCGACTCATGATCCGCGGCACGAGCACGTTCTGCTCGATCTGCTGCGCCAGCACGAACAACGCCACCACCGCCACCAGCTTCCACGTGGGTTGGAACAGCGCCACCAACACCGCGGGGATCGCCCCCAAAAACGGCCCCACCACCGGGATCAGCTCCGCCACCCCCGCGGCCAAGCCGAGCAAGAACGGGTAGGGCATCCCGATCAGGAGCAGCCCCACCGTGTCCATGACGAAGATGGAAAACCCCATGAGGAACGTGCCCCGGACCCAGCCGCTGAACTTCGCAGAGATCTCGTCCAGCACCTGACCGACCAGCTCCCGTTGCTCCGGAGGCCACAGGCGCACAAAGCCCCGCTTCATCCGCGGCCCCTCGATGAGCATGTACACCACCAACACCACCACCGTGCTGACCGCGAACAGCGCGTTCACGAAGCGGCCGAACACTCCCGCGGCGGTCCCGAAATACTGGGTCAGGTTCTCCACTTCCTGGGGCAGGCGGCTTACCCACCGGCTCGCGTCCGGGACCCACGGGTGGCGGGTGCGCAGCTCCCGGAGCCAGTCCTCCGCAGCCTGCAGGTAGTCAGGCAGCCGCTCGAAGAAGGCGCCGGCCTGCTGCACCAGGGGGGTGACCAGCACGCTGAGCAACAGCCCGCCGGCCAACAGGACCCCGATCACCGCCACCGCGATGGCCCAGCCCCTGCCCAGCCGGCGGCGCCCCAAACGGATGCCCTCCAGGAACGACACGCTCGGCGCCAGGCCGGAGGCCAGGATGGCCGCCATCAGCACCAGCACCAGGATGTCCGCGATGCGTACAAGCACCCACAGAACCGCGTAGGTGCCGGCCACCACCAGGGTGGCGACCAGTGCGTTTGCGGCCACGTCCCTTCGGCTCACCCGCACCCTCCAACGCCCTTTGACACCGCCCGCTCCCGCCCGTAAGATGGCGGTGCGCGCTCCGGCGTAGCTCAATGGTAGAGCGCCTGGCTGTTAACCAGGGGGTTGTAGGTTCGAATCCTACCGCCGGAGCCAGTCCTCCCCTTCTCACCTCCGGTCCTTCTGTGGCAGCGATCTTGCTAACTACGACACCGTGGGAGGGAGGCCCTGCGTTCGGACCGCCCGCGGCCCAGACGCGGGGTCGGCCTCCAGACACTGCCCCGGACCCGGAGGGATTGGCTTTGGACATTACCGAGCTACTCATCCTCGCCAAGGAGCGGGGAGCCTCAGACCTGCACCTGACCGTGGGGATTCCTCCCAAGCTGCGGGTGAACGGCGCCCTGGTGAACGTGGAGGGCTGGCCCCCGCTGCGCCGGGAGGACGTACACCGCATGGTGTACGACATCCTCACCGACGCTCAGAAGGCGCGGTTCGAAGAGCACCTGGACCTGGATTTCTCCGTGGAGCTGCAGGATCTGGGGCGGTTCCGGGTCAACGTGTTCCACCAGCGCCTCGGTGAAGGCGCCGTGTTCCGCCTCATCCCCTCCCGGATCAAAACCCTGGAGGAACTGGGGCTGCCGCCGGTGCTGGGCGAGCTCGCCCTGCGGGACCGGGGGCTCATCCTGGTCACCGGCCCCACGGGCTCGGGCAAGTCCACCACCCTGGCCGCCATGGTGGATCTGATCAACCAACGCCGCGCCGCGCACGTCATCACCCTGGAGGATCCCATCGAGTTCGTGCACGCCCACAAGCGCAGCATCGTGAACCAGCGGGAGGTGGGCGTGCACGCCAGATCCTTCGCCGCGGCTCTCCGGGCCGCCCTCCGGGAGGACCCCGACGTCATCCTGGTGGGTGAGATGCGAGACCTGGAGACCATCGCCCTGGCCCTCACCGCGGCGGAGACAGGCCACCTGGTCCTCAGCACCCTTCACACGAACAGCGCCGGGCAGACCGTGAACCGCATCATCGACGTGTTCCCCAGCGACCAGCAGGAGCAGGTCCGGGTGCAGGTGGCGGAGTCCCTGGTCGGGGTGGTGGCCCAGCTGCTGCTCCCTACCGCGGACGGGGCGGGCCGGGTCCCCGCGGTGGAGGTGATGGTGGCAACCCCCGCCATCCGTAACCTGATCCGTGAAAACAAGATCCATCAGATCCCCTCCGCCATCCAGACGGGCATGAAGGACGGCATGCAGAGCCTGGACCAGAGCTTGCGCCAGCTCCTCAAGGCCGGACGCATCACGCACGAGGTGGCCGTGCGGTGGGCGGTGGACAAGCAGGCCTTCACCCGGGAAGCCGCCACACCCACGCCGGCCTCCGCGTGGGGGACACCGTGACCACCGCCACCCTCACCGCAGCCGAGCTGCTCAAGGCCATGGCGGAGCGGGACGCCAGCGACCTGTACGTGAAGGTTGGCTCCCCGCCCGCCTACCGGGTCCACGGACGGCTCCAGCCCCTCGACGGACCCCGCGTCAGCGCGCAGCTGGCCGAAGAGCTGGTCCGGCAGATCCTCGACGGAGAGCAGTGGGAACACCTGCGGACAGGCCAGAGCGTGGATCTGGCCTACAGCCTCCCGGGCGTGGGCCGGTTTCGGGTCAATGCGTACCGCCAGCGGGGTACCCTGGCTTTCGTGGCCCGGCGGGTCCGCACCGACGTCCCATCCTTCGAAGCCCTTGGCCTCCCGGAGGTGCTCAAGGACCTGGTGTTGCGCAAGCGAGGCCTTGTGCTGGTCACCGGCCCCACCGGCTCCGGCAAGTCCACCACCCTGGCGGCCATGATCGACCACCGGAACACCCACGAGGACGGCCACATCGTCACCATCGAGGATCCCATCGAGTTCCTCCACCCCGACAAGCGCAGCCTGGTGAGCCAGCGGGAGGTTGCCACCGACACCCCCAGCTTCCACGAGGCCCTGCGGGCTGCCCTCCGCCAGGCGCCGGACGTGCTGTTGATCGGCGAGATGCGGGACCGGGAGTCCGCGGACGCCGCGCTGTACTTCGCGGAAACAGGTCACCTGGTGCTCAGCACCCTGCACTCCATGAACGCCGCCCAGGCCCTGGAGCGCCTGGTCGCCTTCTTCCCTCCGGACCACACCCAAGAGGTGCTCCACCGGCTGTCCATCACCCTGGAGGGGATCGTGTCCCAGCGGTTGGTCCCTCGGGCCGACGGGAGCGGGCGCGTGGTGGCGTTGGAGGTGCTGTTGGCCACCCCGAGGGTCCGGGACCTCGTGCGGCGGGGGGACGTGGGGTCCATCAAGCAGGCCATCCAGTCAGGAGGGCAGGAGGGCATGCAGACCTTCGACCAGTCCCTGTACGACCTGTACCGGCGGGGCCTGGTGTCCCTGGAGGATGCCCTGCGCAACGCCGACAGCGCCAACGACCTCCGGCTCCGCATCAAGGGCCTGGCCGCGGGCCCGTGACGAGCGTGTGACAGCGCCGTGGCACCCTCCCCCGGGGAAGACCCCTAGAAGGGAGGGTGGGAAGTATGCGGACTCTCCTGTGGGTCCTGAGCGCGCTCGTGGTCCTCGCGGCCGCGGCGCACGCGGACCCCGCCACCGATCCCGGCGCGGCAGAAGGAGACGCCCGCCGTTTCTTCGAACAGGGCCTCGAGTACTCACGCCGACAGCAGTGGGACCTCGCGATCCAGGCCTACAGGCGGGCCGTGCAGATCAACCCGAGGTTCGTGGAGGCGTGGACCAACCTCGGGTACGCCTACCGGAAGGTGAAGGACTACGGGCGGTCTGTGGAGGCGTACGAGCAGGCCCTGAAGCTGCGTCCGGACTACGCGCAGGCCCACGACTACCTGGCCCGGACTTACCTCGCCATGGGGAACCGGGAGGGCGCCATGCGCCATTACGAGATCCTCCGGCGCCTCGATCCCCGCATGGCCGAGCGGCTCTTGCGCGCCATCCAGGCCAACGACCCGGACCTGGAGAGCTCCGGCTACTGACCGTGCGCGGTGTGGATCTCAGCCTCCTGCTGGTGCGGGCGGCACTGGGGTTTGTGTTCGTTTCCTACGGCTACGCCAAGTGGGCCGGGGGCATGGACCGGTTCGCCGCGCTTTTGCTGGCCACCGGCTTCCCCTTCCCGGACGCGCTGGCCCGGGTGGTGGCGGCGCTTGAGCTCGGGGGAGGGCTGATGGTCCTGCTTGGGGTGTGGACGCGTCTGGTGGCAGCCCTGCTGGCCGTGGAGATGTTGGTGGCCATCGCGCGGGTGTTGTGGCCCCGCGGCTTCGTCGGTGGGTTCGCGTTTGAGGCGGTCCTCCTGCTGTGCGCCCTCGCCCTGGTGGCCGGGGGAGGTGGGCGTTGGTCGGTGGGCCGCGGCCCGCTTTCCCGATGACGTGCCCTGTGCACTCGGCAACCCCCTCCCGGGGTGAAGTGTAGCCGCCACCGGCAAGGCGCCCTGGTCTCCCCCAAGGTGTTCGCCGTCGCGCCAGTGGTCTGAGCCGCTCGGGGGCGGCGCACCTCCGTGAGCTTCAGACAACCACAGGTAGCGTTCGGGCCAAGTCGGCCATGGCTCGTTCTGTGGCTGCAGCGCGCCTTGCGGTACTAGAATCGTGCCGAAAAGAAGTGTTGCGAGGAGGCGCGCGGCATGGAGGAACGTCGTCCAGGAGGATTCCACGACGAGCTCGCGGAAGAAGAGCTCGACGAGCAGGGCGACCTGTCGTTAACGACGGACGAGGAGGCGGAGGAGATGCTGTACGGCGAGATGGAACCGCCCGCGACGCCCGCACCCGCGGAGCCGACGCCCGCCACACCGGCCCAGGCCCCCAAGCGCAGGCCCGCAGCCCGCAAGCCGGCGAAGCCCGCGCGGAAGGTTGCAAAGCCCGCGCGCAAGGCTCCCGCGAAGCGGGCGGGCCGCAAGCCCGCGGGGAAGGCCGCGGCCAAGAAGGCGCCTGCCCGCAGGACGGCCCGGCGCGCTACGGCACGCCGCGCCACGCGGAGGGCAGCGCCGAAGCGGACTGCGCGGAGGACCGCCCGCCGCGGGACCCGTCGCGGGACAAGGCGATAGCCTCCCTGCCCGTTCGGGCAGGGACACAACCAGGCGACCGAGCCGTGAAGGAGGCCGCCCGGCGGCCTTCTGCACTTCTCTGACGTGTCTGTGACGTGAACTACTACGGGTGCGTGGGGTTTGCGGTGCGCGACGCCACGGACCTGGCGCGCCTAGCGGAGCGTGCTGCGCGGGAGGGTCAGCCCCTGCGCACCGAACCGGGCCTGGGCCTGCGCCGCTGGCAACTCGGAGGTGGGGTGGAACTGTGGGCTGAGGTGGGGCCCGGCGGAGGCGTGCTCGGCGCCCTGCCCTTCTTTCATCCCCGCGTGGAGCACCGCGCCGCGGTGGTGGCCTCAGACGCGGACCCGGTCAACCCGGAGGAAGGCTGGGCGGAGATGTGGGTGAACCCCACAGACCCGGAGGAGCCGTACACAGGTAGCTTCCCGCTCGTCTGCGACCTCGTAGACTACCTGGCCGTGGCTGGCGGGCTGACGGAGCTGCCCCTGCTGACCGACGTTCAACTCGTGGGGTTCGTCCACGAGCTGCGAACCTACCGGGATGCCCTGGAGTGGGCGGCCGCTCAGCAGCCGACGGGTTTCCGCCTCCCGCCGCACACCTTCGCGAGTACCGCGCACACCGCCCTGGACGAGACCAGTCCTGAGCGACCCGAGGCCACCGCGCTGCTGGCAGGGGTTATGCGGGAGGTGGAGGCGCTGGTGAACCCCCTCACCGGGCGCCGCTTCTGGTCCCTGCGGGTGGACGTGGGCGGTACGGACGTGCCGCTGGTGGCCCCAGAAGAGCTTTCGCAGGGGCTTGAGCCCGGTTGCCTGGTCCAGGCCGGCGCATGGATGCTGGCGCGGCTGCCTGCGCTGGAGGCGCCCGAGGGGTGAGCGGCTCTTAGAAGGCAGCCATCCGACCAGCCAGCCGCCCCATCTTCAGCTTCCGAACAACGCCGCCTCGTCCGCACGCCGGTACGTGTGGATCTCCTCCTCCTCGAACCACAGCCGAACTTCGAACTCCGCCTCCTCCACGGTCCCTGAGGCGTGCACGAGGTTCCGCACGGGCCGGCACTCCAGGTTCGCGAGGGTGGGTGAGTCCGTGCTGAAGTCGCCGCGGATGGTTCCGGGCTCTGCGAACACCGGGAGGGTCTTGCCCACGAGCTTGCGGACCGCGCTCACCGCGTGCACGCCCTCCACGACCGCCGCCACTACCGGGCCGGATGCCATAAAGTCCACGAGCCACCCCCTGATCTGTGCCCCAACCTCCCGCGGGTCGTCGGTCCCCATGCGCTCCCGCACGTCGAGTCCGTACGCCTCAAAGGCCTCTTTCGTCTTCCCCCCCACGGTCCGCAGGAACTCGTCGTCGTCCGGGTAGTGGCGCTCTAATAGCTGCCGAGGTGCACGCAGCATCTTGAGCG
>JBEQAH010000043.1:0-10192 GCA_041640435.1 bacterium
CAACACCAACATCACTATGCTCGGACAGGTGCTCAAGGACCTTGGGGCGTGGACCTTCGTCTGGCGCGAGGAGGTGTACTCCAACATCCAGACCCGGGACACGGCTTTCGGCCTCCGCGCAGCCTGCCTCCCCGTCTTCGGGCCCGACGATGAGTTCGATCTCCTCGAAGCCTTCGACCAGGGAGCCCTTGTGGACTGGACCGGCGAAGGCCGGGTTCCGCCCCTGGCGCGCCTGCGCCAGGGAGGCGCCATCCTCTACGACACCTCCCCCCGTCTGGAGTACCCGAACGCCGGCCACGAGCTGCGTCCCCAGGACGTCGAACGGGAGCTCTCCGCTAAGCGAGCACGACTCTTTGGCCTCCCCATGGGCCGTATGGCCAAGGAGCGCTTTGGGAACTACATCGTGCGGGGCACCATCGCCCTGGGAACGCTGGCCCACATGCTGGACCTGCCCGAGGAGCCCTTCGTCCGCCGCTTTGCTCGCATCTTCGGGCAGGGGAGCGACCTGTTCCAGCTGAACCTGGAAGCGTTCCGCGCCGGGCTGGAACACGCCCGGGATTCGGGCTGGGCGCTTCCGGACTTGCGCCCGCCGCTTTCGGACCGCGAAGGCGACCAGCGCCAGTACCTGCTGGGCAACGAGGCGGTGGCTTTGGGCTCCATCGTGGCAGGTTGTCGTTTCTACGCGGGCTACCCCATCACACCCGCTTCGGAGGTGCTGGAGTACATGGCCGAGAAGCTCCCCGGCCTGGGGGGAGTGGTGATCCAGGCGGACAGCGAGATGGCCGCCGCTCACCACGTCATCGGCGGTAGCCTCGCGGGCGCCCGCTCCATGACCGCGACCTCCGGACCCGGGTTTTCGCTCATGCAGGAGGCCATCTCGGCGGCGGGGATGACCGAGACGCCTGTGGTCATCGTCATCTCCCAGCGGGGGGGACCCGCCACGGGGCTACCCACCAAGGTGGGGCAGGAGGACCTGAACGAGACCGTCTTCGGCGGGCACGGGGACTTTGCCCGGATCGTGCTGGCCCCCACGGAGCCCGAGGACGCCTTCTACCAGATGGGCAACGCTTTCAACCTGGCGGACCGCTACCAGTGCCCGGTGTTCGTGCTCTACGACCAGATGTTCGCCCAGTCCACCTACACCACCCCGCCGCTTGACCCCGTCCGTTTTTTCATCGACCGGGGCAAGGTGGTCCCGTTCGGAGACGGCCATGGCAACCCCTATCGCCGCTACGCCCTTACCGAGGATGGTATCTCTCCCCGGGCCTTCCCGGGCACCCCAGGCATCCACACCATCTACGCCAACACCAACGAGCACACCGAGGAAGGTTACATCACCGAGGAGGCGGCGGTGCGCAAGGCCATGGTGGAGAAGCGGGTGATCAAACGGATGGCCCTGATCCAGCGGGATCCCGACCTCCCGCCGCCCCGGGTTCACGGCCCCGCCGACGCCCCCATAGGCTTCATCGGCTACGGCTCCGTCTACGGGCCGGTACTGGAGGCCACCCAGCGGCTCGCGGGAGAGGGCCGGAAGGCCAAGTTCATGGCCCTGCGTACCCTCTGGCCCTTCCCCGCGCAGGCGGTGCGCCGCTTCGTCAAGAGCTGCCGGGTGATCTACGTGGTAGAGTACTCGTCCAGCGCCCAGCTCAGGGGACTTCTGCAGCGCGAGGTAACCGGTCCCCTCCCGCGCAAGCTGCGCTCCATCCTTCGGTACGACGGTCGGCCCATGACTCCCCGCTTTGTCCTCGAGTCCATGTGAGGAGGGTCCTCCGTGAGTGTCCGCACACCCGAGAAACCCCTGTCCGTGTCTGAGGTAACCGGTCCCGGCGCCTGGTGGTGCAGCGGCTGCGGCGACTTTGGGGTCACCGCCGCCTTCAAGGATGTCGTCCTGACGCTGGTGAACCAGCTGGGCGTCCCGTTGGAGCACATCTTCGTGGTCTCGGGCATCGGGTGCTCCAGCAAAGAGCCCGAGATGCTCCGCCTCAACTCCTACCACGGTCAACACGGGCGCTCGATCCCTGTGGCCATGGGGGTGGCCCTGGCCAACCCGAACCTGGTCGTGGTGGATTTCGGAGGCGACGGCGACACCTACGCCATCGGCATGGAGCACTTCGTCCACGCCTGCATCAAAAATGTCAACATGACCCTCATCGTAATGAACAACCAGGTTTACGGATTGACCCGGGGCCAGGCCTCGCCTACGGGCCACCTGGGGCTCAGGACCAGTTCCACGCCTGAGGGGAAGAAGGTGCGGCCCGTCAACCCGCTGAAGCTGGCCATCGCTTCCGGCGCCAGCTTCGTGGCCCGGGGCGTGTCCTGGAGAAAGAAGGAACTCGCCGAACTCATGCTCAAGGCCGTCCAGACTCGGGGCTTCTCCCTCCTGGATGTGTTCTCACCCTGCGTCACGTACCACAGGGAGCCGGGTTATCGGGGCAGCGGCCCCATCGTGGACTGGTACCGCTTGAACTACGTGCTGGACATCCAAGAGGCCTGGCGCCAGATGCGGGACCAGATCTTCAGCGAGCAAGAGCGGGCGCAGCTTCCTGCCGACTACGATCCCACCAGCCCCGAAGCCGCCCTGTACGCCCTGCGCCTCCTGGAGGAGGCCAGCAAGATGGGTCGGGAGGTCACGGGACTTCTGTTGGTGAACGAGCAAGCTCCTACCTTGGAGGAAGCCTTGGGCGTCCGGCCGGAGCGGGCTCCCGCGATGGCCGACATTTCTGTGGAGCGAAACCTGGAGCATTACCAGCGCTTGCTGGCCGACCTGCGGTAGCCGATGTTTGCACGAAACGGGGCTAAACCCCTTGATGGGCCTGGACTGCGGATTTGGGTTTTCCACCAGGTTGCCCTGGGGGCCGCAGCGGCTGGATGCCCACGGCGCGGAGGACGGCCTGGCCATGAGGCGTAGGCCGGGTGATGAAGCGCGCTGAACCACGGGGGAGTTCCAGTTCGACCAACCGAATGGGGCGCAACGCCTCCAGGGCCGTCTCCAGGGCCAGGGTCAGCCCGGCGCGCTGGAGGGCTTTCTGCAGGGCAGTGCCCAGCACCAGCGCCAGATGGGCGACAAACAGGTGGGCCTGCACCCGCTGCGGGGTCTGGTGGTAGATGGGCCGGACTGCCAGCACATCTTTGAGCGCCCGGAAGCCGCGCTCGACGGTCTGGAGGTCCTTGTAGGCGCTCAGCGCCTGAAGGGGCTCTAGGTGCGGATCGATGTAGGACGCGATGGGCCAAGCGCTGGCCATGACCACGCCCACCAGGACCTGCCGATCCCGCGGATGGCCGTCGCGGGAATGCCCATGGCGAGCCAGGCCCGCCGGCCTCCGGCCTTCGAAGTAGGTGCTCGTGAGATCGCAGAAGACCAGGTCCACCTGCAGCCCAAACGGGTCGCGCAGCCGCAGGTAGAGGTCCTGCTCGATGGCGGCCTTGGCCTCCAGGAGGCGGTCCAGCGTCTGGTACCACAGGCGCAGTTGCCGGTGCCCCACCTGCACCCGCCCTCGGCGCTCCCTCTGGGGCCGGATGCGGCGGCCGACGGCATCGGCCACGAAACTCTCCCCCAACCACCACGCCAGGGCGTGCTCACTGCCCGGATGCACCAACCGGTGCGCCGTCAGAACAAACGCCGCGTCTGCGACATCTAACCCACCCAACGGCCGCCAGCGGCGAGTGACGATCTCCCCCAATCCCAGCTGATCCCAGAGGCGACGCGCGACCAGCACGGGCCCGTACGTCAGCCGCGCAGAGGGTCAGATCGCCGATTTTGCGCAAACAACGGTCAGCGTTCTACTCGGCAAAAATCTTCGGGATGGGGACAACACGGGATGAGCCCGCACGGCCTGAGGCGAGCTGGATTGCGCGTTCCAGGGAGCGTTGCAGCTCATCGACCCGTTCTTCGAGGGCCGCCAGCTTTTGCGACGCCGGTCGCACCGCGTGGATTTCCGCTTCCAGACGTGTCAGGTCTTCCTGCACACGCGCCAAGTTGCGGAGCAGGCGATCCAGTTCGGGACTTGCAGGCGCCGGGCTGCCGGCGGGCTGTGGCCTGTCCTGGATCCGTACGGTTGCCTCACCAGCGGCAGGTGCTTCTGCGCCGGACACCGACAGGGTCAACTCTTGCAGCACGAGCCTCCCTTCCTCTCCGGTGAGCCGGAGCACCAGGCTGTAGGAGGAACGTCCTGCACCGACGGGCGCAGATCCTGCCTCCTGGGCAGCGCTGGCCTGGCGTGCGGGTGCTCCTTGTGGTCTCCCGGCTCGCGGGCCCGGTTTCACCACGTAGACGCTCTGCTCTCCACGGCCCCGCCGCTCCAGGATCTCAATCGCTCCCCGGCTCGCCAGGTACGAAAGGCGGCTTGAAATCTGCTTGATAAACTTCTCCGAGACTCCAGCGTTCCGCAGCAGTTCGCGCGTAAGCTCCACAGGCCTCCCGGACGCCTCGAACAACTCCGCCACCAGGCGCTGCACTGCGGTGAACGATCCGTCTCCGCTCCGTGCCATAACACATAACAAATAACCTCGATTGGGCCCGGACGTCAAGGACATCGGTCGGAGTGCCGCCGCTCCTGCGTGCGGTTGATCCGCTCTCAGCCGGTCGAGTTGTCGAGGCAAAAAGGGGACCCGATGTTCACAATCACAAACACTGCGCACACCGTTGCGTCTCTGTTGCCGGCCCACAGCCCGCCTGCGTGCAGAGGCCGGCGGCGAGGCCCGGCTGCACCCCCTACCGCCCGGCTGGGATTCGGAGGGTCCTGCCGGTGAGCAGGTGTTCCCCATTGCAACCCGCCGGGCGGCAGGAGTATAATGTGCACGTCCGGCGGGAGCGGGTTCCGAGAGGTCGAACCGGCGGAAGCTGGAAAGGTCACTCGGGGCAGCTCCCGTCGGCTCTTCCCCACCCGGCCCACGCCTGAGCTACCTCCGCTGGCGGCGGATCCAGGCTCGCAGGTGATCCCGGGTCACTTCCCACGCGTGCCAGGCGGCGTTGCGAGCGATACCGTAGGCGGCCTCCTCGAAGGTCGCGGGGAGTTTCCGGGCCCGGAGGGCTCCAGGGATGTCCAGGGGTAGGTTCGGAAGGACGTCCCGCTCGAACTCCATAGCATCCAGGAAACGGACGACCTCGTCCGGAGGCAGACACCCGCTCACCTCCGCGGGAAGCTGCTCCAAACGGTGAAGGAGCTCCAGGTGGCGCTGCTGCATCCGCTGCTCCAGCCGCTCCAGGGCCTGCGCGGGATCTTCTTCACGGGGTGGCAGGGTGTAGCCCTCGAGGAAGTACGCCGGAGGCTGCCCCAGCACCTCACACAGCCGAAGGAACGTCTCGAACCTGGGGAACGCCTTGCCTCGCTCCCACTCGCCCACGGCTACGGCGCTGCGCAGGCCGAGGGCACGACCTAGCTCGCCCTGAGACAGGCCCGCAGCCGCCCTGGCCTCCCGAACCCGCAACCCGAACTTGGCCCGTATCTCGCTTACCAAGCGACCCAAGGCGCGCTCCGGTGCTGTGTAGATTAGTTCTATCGCATCTGCAAGTTAAGTCTAAACCAAATTATAGTTTAGCCTGGTTGAGGAGTAAAGTCTGACTTAGCGTATAGGCGTACGTGTGTACGATCTTTGGCGTCCCTTTAGCATTTCGCCTGACCCGCTCCTTCCGAGTGTTCTAAAGGTGCGTCCGGCCGCGTTGAGTTCAGTAGGATGGAGGCGAGGAATGGTGAACGACGGGCTCGAACGCGCCCTCACCCGGAAGCTGTACCGGGTGGAATGCCCGGATCCCCACGTGCTCGGGGAGTACCACCTCGGGCTTCTGGAAGAGCGCCCTGAGGTCGCGGCGCACGTGCGGGAGTGCCGGCTCTGTCAGGAGGAGCTCGCGACCCTCCAGCGCTTTGTGGGCGTGCGCGAGATCCCTCCTGCTCGCGTCCTCCTCGCGCAATGGCTTCCGAGCCTGCGCGTGGCGGAGCCCGCGCCGGCCTTCGCGCTGCGCGGCGAGCCGCGGATGACCTCGGCCACTTACCGAGCCGAGGAGTTCACCGTGACGCTATCGGTGCATGACGACCCGAAGGGTGCCCACTTCAGGATCCTGTCCGGCGTCGTGACGCCCGTGGACGTGGCACACGGCGGTCGCGCGGTGCTCAGCGGGGCCGCGCACGCCGCAGAAGCCCCCCTGGACGCGGCAGGGCAGTTCGCTTTCGAAGAAGTGCCCGCGGGCCGGTACACGTTGGAGCTTCAGCTCGGCGAGGCCACGGTGCAGGTCTGCCCCCTGGAGGTTTCCTAGCCAGAGCCTGCTAGAGGCACGCCTCCCGAACAGATTCCACTCCCCCTGCGAGCTGGAACTCCCGGTGCAGGGCCCGAAGGGCAGCTTCCATCTGCTGCCTCGGCACCAGGCAGGAGATCGTCGTGTGGGAGTCGGCGGTCTGCAGCACCGGGATCCCCTCCTGGCGCAGGGCCTGGACCACCCTCAGCATCACGCCCGGCACACCCCGGATCCCCGCTCCCACCACCGACACCTTGGCACAGGGCTCCCGCCTCTCTACAGGAAGGCCTACCTCGCGGATGGCGTGCTCCGCGCGCGCCGCCTCCTCCAGCCGCACGGTGAAGGCTAACAGATCCTGTGAGAGGTTGATCAGGTCTATGCTGATGCCCGCCCCGGCCACTGCGCGCAACGCCTCAAGGGCATCGCGCTGGCCCGCCCCCGGGTCCAAGACGACCCGGATCTGCGCTACATCCGGCAGGTGCGCGAGCCCGATCACCGTCCGGCCGTCGTGGATTAGCTGGTCGACCGCTGGACCGACCACGATCTCCGTCCCTCCCTCCGCTTCGAGCCGTCGGACCACGATCCGCACGCCGTGCTCCCGGCCCACGTCCACCGCCCGCGGGTGGATGACCCGTGCGCCGAGGTACGCCATCTGGGCCACCTCGTCGTAACCGATCCGCGGGATCCGCCGCGCCTCCGGCACGATGGCGGGGTCGCACGTCATGACCCCGTCCACGTCTTTGTACAGCTCCACCACCTCCGCGCGCACCGCGACACCAAGCGCCACCGCGGTGACGTCGCTCCCACCCCGGCCCAGGGTCGTCACCTCCCCGCCTGCCGTCACCCCCTGGAAGCCCGCCACCACAGGCACACGACCGGCCTCCAGGGCGCGGAGGACCCGCGTGGGCCGGATCCGCAGGATGCGGGCGTCCCCGAACCGCCGCGTGGTGAGGATCCCCGCCTGCGCACCGGTCAAGGCTACCGCAGGCTGGCCGAGGCTCCACAGCAGGTGGCTCAGCAGCGCGCACGAGATCACCTCACCGCAGGACAGCAGCAGATCCAGGGTCCGGGCGTCCACCTCGGGGTGGATCTCCCTCGCCAGCCGCAACAGGGTGTCGGTGGCGTACGGCTCGCCGGCACGCCCGATCGCGGAAGCCACCACCACGACCCGGTGGCCGGAGCGCTGCGTGCGCAGCACGTGCCGCGCCACGCGCTCGCGTCCCTCCCCCGACCGCAGCAGGGTGCCGCCGAACTTCTGGACGATGACGCTCACACCCTGGCGTGCGGCCGGAGCTCCGGCTCGAGAGCCACCAGGGTCTCCGCGATCTGTACCGCGTTGAGGGCCGCGCCCTTCCGCAGGTTGTCGGCCACCACGAAGAACGCCAGGTTGCCCGCGCCGTCGAAGCGGATCCGCCCCACGTACGCGGGGTCGCGCCCCGCAGCCCCAAGCGGGGTCGGGTAACGCGCCGCGCGGGGCTCGTCCACCACCTCTACCCCCGGCGCCGCCTGCAGGATCTCCCGGACCTCCTGCAGGTCGGGCGTGCGGTCGAAGGTGGCGTGCACGGCCACCCCGTGGCCCACCAGGGTGGGAATCCGCACGCACGTGATCCCGATTTCCAGCGTGGGGTGCTCCAGGATCTTACGGCTCTCCTGATGGGCCTTGACCTCCTCGCTGGTGTGCCCGCCCTCCCGGAGGGATCCCACCGCCGGAAGCGCGTTGAGGGCGATGGGATGCGGGAAGGCCTGCCCCAGCGGCTCCTGGAGGGGCTCCCCGCGCTCCACCGCCGCCCGCAGCTCCCGCCACAGCTGGTCCACGCCTCCCTGCCCGGCACCAGAAGCAGACTGGTACGAGCAGGCCACCACCCGCCGCAACCCGTACGCCCGATGCAAGGGCGCGAGTGGCATGAGGAAGGTGGCCGTGGTGCAGTTGGGGTTCGCGATGATCCCCCGAGGCCGGTCCTTCACCCGAGCTCCGTTAATCTCCGGGATCACGAGCGGCACGTCCGGCTCCAGCCGGAAGGTGGCGGAGTTGTCGATCACCACGGCTCCTCGGGCCGCGGCACGGGGCGCCCAGTCTGCGGCCACCTCGTCCGGCACGTCGAAGATGGCAAGGTCGCACCCGCTGAGCACTTCCTCGGACAACTCCACGACGGGGTGTCCATCCACCCGCTTTCCCGCGGATCGGCTGGACGCCGCAAGGCGCAGCTCCCGGACCGGGAATCCCCGCGCCTCCAGGAGAGCCACCACCTGACGGCCCACCGCACCCGTGGCGCCCACCACCGCGACCACGTATCCATCCCTCATCGCCTCACCTCACCGTGCTGCGTCCGCGCTTAGTCCAAGAGCTGCTCGAGTCCAATCACGAGCTCTCGGAGGCCGCCAACCCGTCGTACGGCCAGCAGCACCCCGGGCAGGAAGCACTCCTCGCTGAAGGCGTCGTGGCGCAGACTGAGGACCTGGCCGGGACCGCCGAACAGCACCTCCTGGTGGGCCACGAGTCCGGGCAGACGCACACTGTGCACCCGGACTCCCTCGTGCACGCCCCCGCGGGCGCCGGACACCCTTTCCTCCTCCGCGACCGCCGCGGGGGGTAGGTTGCGGCGGGCCTTCGCGATCAGCTCGGCGGTGCGCAGGGCGGTCCCGCTGGGTGCATCCCGCTTCCGGTCGTGGTGCAGCTCCACCACCTCTACGTGCGGGAAGTAGCGAGCCGCCTGCTCGGAGAATCGCATGAGGAGAATGGCACCGAGGGCGAAATTGGGCGCCACTACACCCCCGAGTTGCCGTCGCGCGCACGCGGCCTTTAGGGCCTCCAGGGCCTCCGGGGAGTAGCCCGTGGCGCCGACCACCGGCCTCACCCCCGCTTCCGCCGCCCGCAGCGCGTTGGCCATGGCCCCATCCGCCACGCTGAACTCCACCAGGACGTCCGCAACGCCGGCCAGGGCCCCCACCTCCGTGTACGGCCGTACGGTCACGCCGACCGACGGGATCCCGGCCAGGACCCCCGCGTCCTGGCCCAGTCCCCGCTCGCGACCGAAGGCCGCGACGAGCTGCAGGTCCGGCTGCGAGCACACCGCCCGGATCACCGCACGACCCATGCGGCCTGCAGCGCCCCCCACGGCCACGCGGATGACCTCGCCCACTACGCCGCCTCCAGAACCCGCCGCGTGAGGGCCTCCGCCTCCCCGGGTCCTACCGCGGAGGCTGCAGGCCGCGCGCTGAAGATCCGCTGGGCCAGGCTCTGCACCCGGTCTGCGGTCACCGCCTCGAGCTCTTCGAGGATCTCGTCCGGTGTGATCCTGCGGCCGAAGTAGAGCTCTGCCCTGGACAGGAAGAACATGCGGCTTGCGGTCCCCTCCAGGGAGAGCATCAGGCTCGCCTTCAACGCCTCCTTGGCACGGGCCAGCTCCTCCGCGGGTACGGGCTCCGCCCGCAGCCGGTCAAGCTCCTGCAGGGTTACGGACAACAGGTCCGGCACGCGCTCGGGGCTCGTGCCCGCGTAGACCCCGAAAGCCCCAGCGTCCCGGTACATCACAGAGAAGCTGCCGATGCTGTACGCGAGTCCCCGCTTCTCCCGGACTTCCTGAAACAGACGTGAAGACATCCCCCCACCCGCCAGGTGATCCAGCACCGACTGGACGTACCGGTCCTGGTCGCCCTGCGCCAGGGCCGGGTATCCAAGGCACACGTGCACCTGTTCGGTCTCCTTTGCCCGGTAGGTGGTCCGCGAGGCCGCCGACGGGGGGGCGGGCTTCCGCGTCTGTACATCCCCCGCAAGGGGGCCCAGCAGTTCCGCCACCTGCTCCACCACGCGCTCGTGCTCGACGTCCCCGCAGGCGGCCACCAGAACTCGGGGCGCCCGGTACTCCCGGGTGACGAATTCGAGGAAGTCCGGCCGTCGCAGGGCGCCCACCGTCTCTTTGCGCCCGATGACCGGCCGGCCTAGGGCGTCATCCGCCCACACGG
>JBEQAH010000044.1:0-10159 GCA_041640435.1 bacterium
CGACAAGGAATTTCGCTCAGGTTCCCCCTGTGTTTCCACAGGGCCTGGACTCTCTCTTAGGCGACCGCTCGCCCATCCGCGCGACGACGGAGCGAATCCGCTCCAGGCCATCGGGCGTCAGGTGCGCGCCCCGCTCCATCAACAGCACAACCCGCCGGAACCGGATGAAATCGATCCGTTTTTTGGACTTCAGGGGGTGCTTCTCAAAGAAGGGGATGATGCGGTCCCGCAGGTGCTCTCTCCGGCGCACCCGGTACACCATCTGCTCTCCGTGGTTCCTCCGAACCACACCACACCCGAAGAAGCTCTTCAGGGCGTACAGGAGCTGCACGTCGCGCTCGTGTTGCACCACGACGAACTCCGGCAGCACCTCGTACCCGGACGAACTCTCCGGACGTGGCTCCATGCGGACCTGAAAGCACCCCTCGCCATCCACGAATCCGACCACCCAGTCGGGCGTGAGCTTCACGGTCGCCCCCGAGCGTCTGGTCTCTGAGGGTTCCCGGTTCCACCGGGAATCGGGCCTTCCCTGCGGATTGTCCCCCTGTCCGCCGGCTTTTGACTGCCGGAGGTACCTCCGACGAGTACCGGGCGGCTGTGTGAGGAGTTTCCCGCATACAGCTCGGTTTTACTAAGGCTAGCGACGGCTAACCTTAGGACGGTTATAGTTACCGCCGCCGTTCACCGGGGCTTCGGTTTGGAGCTTCGCCCGGCCCGAAGGCCGAGCTAACCCCTCCCCTTTACCTTCCGGCACTGGGCAGGCGTCAGCCCCTATACGTCGCCTTGCGGCTTCGCAGAGACCTGTGTTTTTGTTAAACAGTCGCTTGGGCCGATTCTCTGCGGCCCCCTCGGGCTCGGTGCGCGAACACCTCACCCTACCGGGGCACCCCTTCTCCCGAAGTTACGGGGTCAACTTGCAGAGTTCCTTGAGGAGGGTTCCCTCGCGCCCCTTGGCACCTTGCGTGCCTGCCTACCTGTGTCGGTTTGCGGTACGGGCGCCCGGAGTTCTGGCCGCGAAGCTTTTCTCGGCAGCGTGGGATCACTCCCTTCGCGGACGTTTCAAGTCCGCTCGCACTCCCGTCTCGGCCTTCACGGGGCCCCGGGTTTGCCTGGGACCCCAGCCTACGCGGTTGGCCCGGCACGACCGGTCGCCGGTAGAGCTACCCTTCTGCGTCCCTCCGCGGCTCGTAACGAACTCCGAGCGGGGCCGGAATGTCGACCGGCTGTGCATCGGCTACGCCTTTCGGCCTCGCCTTAGCTCCCGCCTAACCTTACGCGGACGAACCTTCCGTAAGAACCCTGAGGCTTACGGGGGGCGGGATTCTCACCCGCCTTTTCGCTACTCATGCCTGCATTCTCACTTCTGCCTCGTC
Source organism: bacterium (assembly GCA_041640435.1). Taxonomy (GTDB): domain Bacteria; phylum Sysuimicrobiota; class Sysuimicrobiia; order Sysuimicrobiales; family Sysuimicrobiaceae; genus Tepidifontimicrobium. The sequence continues at coordinate 1,374 of JBEQAH010000044.1, forward strand.
CACCGGTCCTCACGGTCCGGCTTCACCCTACTGCAGAACGCTCCCCTACCGCTCGGCGCGAGTACCCCCGCGCCGAACCCGTGGCTTCGGTGCCCAGCTTAGCCCCGTTACGTTTTCGGCGCAGCACCACTCGACCGGTGAGCTATTACGCACTCTTTAAAGGATGGCTGCTTCTAAGCCAACCTCCCGGCTGTCTGGGCGGTGCCACTTCCTTTCCCACTGAGCTGGGACTTGGGGACCTTAGCCGACGGTCTGGGTTGTTCCCCTCTCGACGATGGAGCTTATCCCCCACCGTCTCACTCCCGGCGAGCACGCCGCGGCATTCGGAGTTTGGTTGGGTTCGGTACGGAGTCTTCCGCCCTAGCCCATCCAGTGCTCTACCTCCGCGGCGCTCCGCGCCGGGGCTGCACCTCAATGCATTTCGGGGAGAACCAGCTATCTCCGGGTTCGATTGGCATATCACCCCTACCCACAGCTCATCCCACGGTTTTGCAACACCGACGGGTTCGGGCCTCCACGCGGGGTTAGCCGCGCTTCACCCTGGCCATGGGTAGCTCACCCGGTTTCGGGTCTGCCGCGTGCGACTGGCGAGGTGACCCTCGCCCTCCCCTCCGGGAGCGGCGCCCTGTTCAGACTCGGTTTCCCTGCGCCTCCGGCCCGAAGGCCTTAAGCTCGCCACACGCGACAACTCACAGGCTCATTCTTCAATAGGCACGCCGTCAGGCCTTCCGGTCCCTCGCGGGACCGGCATAGCCCTCCGACTGCTTGTGGGCACACGGTTTCAGGTTCTATTTCACTCCCCTCCCGGGGTTCTTTTCACCTTTCCCTCACGGTACTCGTGCGCTATCGGTCGTCGGGAGTATTTAGCCTTGGAGGGTGGTCCCCCCGGCTTCCCACGGGGTTCCACGTGTCCCGTGGTACTCGGGAACGCAGCCCAGGAAGTCCTCTCCCTTTCGGCTACGGGGCTGTCACCCTCTGTGGCCCGCCGTTCCAGGACGGTTCGCCTAGAGAGAGGATTGGTCACTTCCCGACCGGTCCGCAGCCCGGTCCGGCCGCGCCCCACAACCCCCCGCGGGCAACGCCTGCGGGCTTGGCACCCGCGGGGTTTGGGCTGCTCCCCTTTCGCTCGCCACTACTCAGGGAATCTCGGTTGATTTCTTTTCCTCCGGGTACTGAGATGTTTCAGTTCCCCGACTTGCCTCCGCACCGCGTATGGATTCCGCGGTGGGTGACGGGGCATGACCCCCGCCGGGTTTCCCCATTCGGAGACGTCCGGATCGCAGCTTGCTCGGCAGCTCCCCGGACCTTTCGCCGCCGGCAGCGTCCTTCGTCGGCTCCCGACGCCAAGGCATCCACCGTGCGCCCGTCGTCGCTTGACGGGTTCCCCTCAGGGGCAGCTGGAAGGAGCCTCGTTTGACCCTTGCTGGCTTCGGCTTTCGCTATGCGGTTTTCAAGGTACGCCCCCGCCGAAGCGGGACGGAAATCAGACCCAAAACCGAGCGTGGCAGGAACGGCCGCAGCCCGCCGCCCGTGGCCCGTGAAGGGGGCCCGGCGGCACGTGCTCCTTAGAAAGGAGGTGATCCAGCCGCACGTTCCCGTACGGCTACCTTGTTACGACTTCGTCCCAGTCACCGACCCCACCTTCGACGGCTCCCTCCCTTGCGGGTTGGGCCACCGGCTTCGGGTGGAACCGGCTCCCATGACGTGACGGGCGGTGTGTACAAGACCCGGGAACGTATTCACCGCCGTGTGGCTGACCGGCGGTTACTAGCGATTCCGGCTTCACGCAGGCGAGTTGCAGCCTGCGATCCGAACTGGGACCGGGTTTTTGGGATTGGCTCCCCCTCGCGGGTTCGCAGCCCATTGTCCCGGCCATTGTAGCATGTGTGTCGCCCAGGCCATCAGGGGCATGATGACTTGACGTCATCCCCACCTTCCTCCGGCTCATCGCCGGCAGTCCCTCTAGAGTGCCCGGCCGAACCGATGGCAACTAGAGGCGAGGGTTGCGCTCGTTGCGGGACTTAACCCAACACCTCACGGCACGAGCTGACGACAGCCATGCACCACCTGTGCCGGCTCCCGACTTTACGGGTCCCTCCCCTTTCGGTTCGGTACTTCCGGCATGTCAAGGCCTGGTAAGGTTCTTCGCTTTGCATCGAATTAAACCACATGCTCCACCGCTTGTGCGGGTCCCCGTCAATTCCTTTGAGTTTTAGCCTTGCGGCCGTACTCCCCAGGCGGCTCACTTAATGCGTTAGCTTCGGCACCGAGGGAGTGACCCCCCGACACCTAGTGAGCATCGTTTAGGGCTGGGACTACCGGGGTATCTAATCCCGTTCGCTCCCCCAGCTTTCGGGTCTGAGCGTCAGGGACAGCCCAGGTGGCCGCCTTCGCCACTGGCGTTCCTCCCGATCTCTACGCATTTCACCGCTACACCGGGAATTCCACCACCCTCTGCTGCCCTCAAGCCGAGCAGTTTCCCGCGACGTCCCACGGTTGAGCCGTGGGCTTTCACACGGGACTTACCCGGCCGCCTACACCCGCTTTACGCCCAGTAAATCCGGGCAACGCTCGCCCCCTACGTCTTACCGCGGCTGCTGGCACGTAGTTAGCCGGGGCTTCCTCTGGAGGTACCGTCACCCACCCCGAGGGGTGGGCTTCGTCCCTCCTGACAGGGGTTTACAACCCGAAGGCCTTCATCCCCCACGCGGCGTCGCTGGGTCAGGCTTGCGCCCATTGCCCAAGATTCCCAACTGCTGCCTCCCGTAGGAGTCTGGGCCGTGTCTCAGTCCCAGTGTGGCTGACCACCCTCTCAGGCCAGCTACCCGTCATCGCCTTGGTGGGCCGTTACCCCACCAACGAGCTGATAGGCCGCGGGCCCATCCCGAAGCGGAAGGCTTGCGCCGACCCTTTCCTCCCCCAGGGATGCCCCCGGGGGAAGGCATCGGGTATTAGCCCCGGTTTCCCGAGGTTATCCCCGTCTTCGGGGCAGGTTACCCACGTGTTACTCACCCGTTCGCCGCTAGAGCTGAAACCGCGGGTTACCCCGCGGCCAACCCCCGCTCGACTTGCATGTTTTAGGCACGCCGCCAGCGTTCGCCCTGAGCCAGGATCAAACTCTCCGTTGGAAAGGTTCGATCCCTGACTCACCTCGGGCCGGCTTCCCGACCCGGGGGATCTTGAGGTTTCGGCCGCGTCGTTCCTGCCACGATTCGGTTTTCAAGGTCCGCGCCCTTGCGGCGGAAAACTAGCGTACCACGCGGCAGCTAGGCTTGTCAACGAGGCCGGTCTCTTGCTGAGGCCTACCCGCTGCCGCGAGGCCACTTCCGCCTGGGCAGCACCCTCATCCTAGCAGCCGCCTAGCACCTGTCAAGGGGCGGACGCCGCGTCAGACCGCCCGCAGACGCCCCTGCGGGTCCCGGGACCGCCGGGGCTGGACCCAGCGGCCGCTGGCTGGCTGGGACAAAGCGGCCTTCCGTCGTTCTTCCCCCCTCAGTTCCCTGCGCAGGAGCTTTCCCACCCTGGAGTTGGGGAGCATGTCCCGAAATTCTACGTAGTCGGGCACCTCGTATGGGGCCAGCCGTTCCCGACACCGGCGCAGCAGCTCGTAACTGGACACCCCCGTACACCCTCCTGAAGCACCACGAAGGCCTTGATCCGCTCCCCTGCCTCCGGGTCTGGACCCCAACACGCAGGCGGCCACCACGGCCGGATGCTCTTGGAGAACGGATTCCACCCGGGCTGCCGCGACTCGGTAGCCCCGCTTCTTGATCAGCTCCGCGGACCATCCCGGAACAACAGCCACCCCTGGCCGTCCATGCGCAACACGTCTCCTGTGCGGTACCAGATCTTGTCGCCCAGCTGGACGAAGGCCTCCTCGGTCTCCTTGGGATTGTTCCAGTAGGCCCTTGGCAAATGAGGGCCGGTCGCCAGAGCTCCCCCGGGCTCTTCGGGATCCACGGGACGAAGGGTCTGGGGATCCACCAGCCAGACCCTGAAACTTCACGCACGCCTCTTTCGTCTCCCCGTCCACACGCCTTCCCGGTCGTACTCCCGCAGCACCCGAAGCTCGTCCGAGGTGGGTTCGGGGGTGGGGGAAGCTTCCTCGGCCACCCGCACGGGCCAGCCGGTGTCCTGTAACACATCTTCTAGGGACTGGCCCGGATGCCAGTGGTGGAGGACAGCCTCGCACGTCTCCGGGTCGAACCGGAACACCGCCCGGTCCGTGATGATGGCGCTCGGGCCCCCGCGCGCCAGGCCCACCCGCTGCCGCCATCCCGGGCCGTCCCCGTAGCCGGGGGAAGTCCGGAAGTCCACCCGCTCCACCAGCCGGTGCTTGCCGTGGGGGAGGATCACCACCAGGCGGTGAGCCAGGCAAGCGATGTCTGCGGCGCCACCACTGCCCGGGAGCTTCACCTGCGGCCGTTGCGGGGCGCCGATGTACGAGCTGTTCACGTTGCCGTACCGGTCCACCTGGGCCCCGCCGATGAACCCCACGTCCACCTCGCCCCGCTGGAGCAGGCCCATCACGTTCACCATGCGGGTGCACCACACCGCGCCGACCACGTTGGGCGTGTCCGACATCGTGTACAGAAGCTCGGGGGTGGGGTCGTCGCGGACGATGCCGTTCTCGAAGAGGCCCCACGCCCGGGGGGCGTGCAGACGCTTGGCCACGCAGTACGCGAGCAGGGGCAGACGCATCCCCACGAACACCACCTCGCGGTCCCGGATCTCGCGGGACGCGGCCACCACCATCAGTTCGCCCACCGACCAGCGCGCCATCCCACACCTCACCAGGCGTAGTCCACCGGTGCCGCCGGTGCGCTCCTTAACTGCCTCAACGCCTCCCAGCCCGTCCCGAGCCGCTGCAGGTAGGCCTCGCGGTCCGGGACCCCCCACACCCACTGTTCCAGCCACCGCTGGAAGCCTTCCACGGTGCGGGTCGCCTCGTGGTACTCCTCGTAGAACCGGTGGTCGCGCCGGTAGTAGCCCGGAACCGGCGAGGGGTGGCAGCCGCCGGGGCAGGGGACCACCGCGGAGACGCGGAACCCGGGTACGAGCACACGGTTGGGGTCGCTGCGGATCACCCCAGGCTCCACCACCTCCTCCGCCACCAGGATCACGTGGCGAGAGGCCAGGGCAGCCTCCTCCGTTACGCCCAGGTTACCCCACAGGTGCGCGTTGCCATCGGGATCCGCCCGCTGGACTGCCAGAAAGGCTACGTCGGGCTGGATGGCCCGCACCAGCAGGACAGGCTGCCCGGTCCACGGGTCGGTGGAGGGCTCGAAGAACTCGGGCCGGTGCGGGACGTCGCTTCCGAGCAGTGAGCGGGTCGGCAGGTACGGTACCCCCAGGGCTCCCGCCAGCAACCCCAGGCTCAGCGCGAAGTTGGACGTGTCCACCACCTCCACGGGACGAGGTACACCCTGCTCGGTGGCCCTGCGGTACGCGTGGCCCAGCCCCGCGGAGACGTTGCCCACCCACGCGGCCACCACCCGCGCCACGCAGCCTGCGCCGATCAGCTGGTCGAACAGCACGTCGGAGATGGGGCCGATGAGCGTGAGATCCTGTTTGCGCTGCCGGATGATCTCGTGGCCTGCAGCGAAGGGAATGAGGCTTTCCAGACACGTCCCCATCACCACGCTGCTGCCGTCCGGGACGAAGCGGGCGACCGCCCCGGACATGGAGAGGAGCTTACCCTCCTGCCTCGGTTCCACCCGCCACCTCCCCTTCGGTTCGCGCCACCTTCGCCCGGGCAGGTCGGAGCGCCGTCCACGCCCGCCGTGCCATCCGCTCCACCAGGGGCACGACTCCCTGGCGGAACACCAGGAACAGCGCCACCAGCAGAACCCCGTAGGCGAGCACCGTGAGCTGGCCAAAGGGGCGGACCAGCTCGTCCACCACGCTGAACAGCGCCGCGCCTACCACCGGTCCCAGCAGCGTTCGCATCCCGCCCAGCAGAAGGGCGATGAGGACGGGGATGTCCACGTGCCCGACTGCGTACACCGACGGGCTGATAAAGCCGTTCAGGTCTGCGTACAGGGCGCCCACCAGCCCCACCAGGGCCGAGGCCCCGGTGGCGCAGGCGACCTTGTAGCGGGTCACGTCGATCCCGGAAAGTTCCGCGCTCACCTCGTCCTCACTGAGGGCGCGCAGGGCAGCCCCGTGGGGGGAGCTGAACAGCCACCGGTAGCCCAGGAGAGCGACGAGGAGGACCGCGAACACCGCGTAGTACGCGCGGTGCGGCTCGTCCCCCAGACCCAGCCCGAGCCCGCGGGTCACGATCCCGGTTTCCCCGTTGGTGAGTTCCCGCAACCCGAGCAGCAGGTTGTGCAGAATCAGTGACACCGTCAGGGTCACGATGCCCACGAACAGTACGCCGAACCCCCGGCGCACGCTCACGTAGCTCAGGAATCCCCCCACGGCGGCAGCCGCAGCGGTGCTCAGCACCACCGCGAGGCCCGGGGCCAGCTTCGCGTCGCGCACCAGCAGCACGGACATGTACCCGCCCAGGCTCGCCAGGGCACCCACGCACAAGAACAGCTGGTTGGTGTGTCCGAACAGCAAATTGAAGGCGACCGCGTAGCTGGCCAGCACCAGCATGAGGCTGGCGATGCGCATCTGGTAGGGGCTGTGGCCGAGCCACAGGGGCAGGGCCGCGAGGACCACGGCGGCCGCCACCAGGGGCACTGCCCTCAGGGGAGCCCTCACGGCCAGTACGCCAGCAGGCCCTCGGGCCGGACCAACAGGGTCGCCACCGCCACGGCCAGCAGGGCGATCCAGGTGAGGTAGGTCCCGACCCAGTAGCTCAGCAGCGCGTTCACCATCCCGAGCAGAAGGCTCGCGAGGAACGTGCCCACAAGGCTGCGCACACCCCCCACCACCGCCACGATCAGGCTCAGGATGGTGAACTCCGGTCCCATGTCCGGCCCCAGGTACGAAAAGAAGCCCTGGCCCACCGCCGCCACCCCCGCCAGAGCCCCGCTGAGGAACAGCGTGGCGCTGCGCGCCCGGGCTACGTCCACGCCACACAGCCAGGCGCCGGCTTCGTTCTGAATGATGCAGCGGATGGCCTTCCCGAACCGGGTGCCTTTCAGGAACAGGAGCAGCACGCCGAAGGTTCCGAGCGACAACCCGCCCACCGCGAGGCTCGCGGTGCGCACGCGGATACCCCCGAGCTCCACCGACGGCGGGTCAAGCCTCAGGCTCAGTGCCAGGTTGGGAAAGCGGAACGTGAACAGGCCGTCCAGCGCGAAGGAGGTCCCCAGGGTGAGGATCAGGGCCAGCAGCAGCCGCTCCTCGCCCTTGCGACGGTACGCGGGCTGCAGCAGCGTCCGGTCCAGGGCAAGGGCCAGCAAGCCCGCGGCCAGCACCCCGCCGAGCCCGCCCACCAGGGGTGGCTGACCTGCCTGCAGCAGCAGGGCCGTGACCAGACCACCCGCCACCGCCACCTGGCCGTGGGCCAGGTTCAGGACGCCGCCCAGCCCGTACACGAACACGATCCCCACGCTGAGTAGCGCCAGCTGCAGCCCCAACACCAGTCCGTCCAGGGCCACGCCCACGCCTACGCCCCTCCCAGGTACGCCGAACGGAGCTGGGCACTGCCCCGCAGTTCGGAGGAGGGGCCCTCAAACGCCACGCCTCCGTTCTTCAGGACGTACACCCGCAAGCACAGGCTCAAAGCGGCCCCCACCTGTTGCTCGGCGAGCAGGATGGTGACGCCCCGGCGGCGGAGGAGGTCCAGCCGCCGGTACAGTTCTGCGACGAGCCGCGGCGCGAGCCCGGTGGAAGGCTCGTCCAGCAGCAGCAACCGGGGTTCGCTCATCAGCGCGCGGGCGATGGCCAGCATCTGCTGCTCACCCCCTGAGAGGGTGCCCGCCCGCTGGGCCCTGCGCTCCGCGAGGCGTGGGAACAGGTCGAAGACCGCCTCCAGTCGGCGCCGCACGCCGTCCGGCCGCACGTACGCGCCCAGCTCCAGGTTCTCCAGCACCGTGAGCTGGGGGAACAGCTCCCGCTCCGCAGCCACGTACGCCATGCCGCAGCGCACCACCTGATGCGGCGGCACCCCGTCCAGGCTGCGGCCTTCGAACCGCACGGACCCCCGCAGGGGCTGGAGCAACCGCGCCAGCGCCCGGAACAGGGTGGTCTTGCCTGCGCCGTTGGGGCCCAGCACCGCCACCGCCTCCCCTGCGTCCACTCGCAGGCTCACCCCGCGGACCACGGCCATGCCGTCGTAGCCCGCCCAAAGGTTCTCGACTTCTAGCACGGGCTCGCCCCCACCTCCGCAGGCTGGAGTTCCACCCCGAGGTAGGCTTCCACCACCACGGGGTCGCGCGCCACCTCCGCGGGAGGGCCCTGCGCGATGAGCGCTCCGTGGTCGAGCACCACCACGCGCTCCACCGTCCCCAGCACCGCGTCCATCACATGCTCCACCCACACGATGGCGACCTGGCGCTGGCTGCGGACCTCCCGCAGCAGGGCGGTGCACCGCTGGATCTCCAGCGGGTTGAGGCCACTCATCAGCTCGTCCACCAGCAGCAGTCGCGGCTGGCCGGCCAGGGCCCGGGCCAGGTCCACTAACCGCTTCTCCTGCGTGTTCAGCCGCCCCACGGCCTCGCGCCGGCGCTCTAATAGCCCCACCAGCTCCAGCGCCTCGGCCGTCCGGCGATCCGCCTCGCGGGGCGAGGGAGTGCGGGGAGAGCCGAACAGCGCTCCCACCCGCACCGTCTCCTCCACGGTGAGGCTGGGGAACAGGCGCGGGATCTGCAGGACCCTGCCCACGCCCC
>JBEQAH010000045.1:0-10116 GCA_041640435.1 bacterium
GGTCACAGGGCGCCCGTCGCAGGACGTCGTCCAGGGGGTGGCCGAGCGCCTCCTCACCGTCGCGCAGGACCAGTAGCAGCTCCGCCCCGAACTCCGCCGCGGCAGCTTGCACCTCCTCCCAGGCGTCCCGACCAGCCCGCACCACAACACGGACGTCGGGATCTGGTGGTCCGTCCCGCACCCTGCGCTCCAACCCCTCCCGCGTGGCCTGGGCCGAGGTCGCCGCACCGCTCAGCGGCTCCTCCGGCGGGACCACGAGCGCGCACAGCAGGATCGCCGGGATCTTCCAGGCACGGGCGAGCGGGCGGCCCAACGCCAAGGCTGCCTCGGCCTCCTCCGGGCGGGTCAAAGCGACGAGCACGCACGCGGCCATGCAACGGCAGTTTACCGTCCCCTTGCGCACCGGACCACCCGAGGAGGGCTCCGAGCCCCGGGTCCCGAAGGTAGAGATCGTGACGTACGTGTTAGACGACCCGGCGAGGCTACGGAGCCTCGACCCGCAGGACATGATGGGCCTCGTACTGCGGCTTGGGGACTTCCTGGAGCAAGGCTTTACGCTCGGGCAGGACCTGGACCTGTCCGGGTGGGGCGAACCCCGCCACCTCCTGGTCCTCGGGATGGGGGGCTCGGGGATTGGCGGAGACCTGTTGAGAGGGCTTTTGTACGAACGGGGGCGTTTCCCGGTGACGGTGGTGAAGGACTATGTGCCGCCCGCGTGGGTCGGGGTGGGTACTCTGGCGTTGGTGTGCTCGTACTCCGGCAACACGGAGGAGACGCTGGCCGCGTACGAGGCGGTGCACGCCGCCGGTAGCCGGTGCGTGGTGGTGAGCTCCGGCGGCCAGCTGGTGCAGCGGGCAACTGAGTGGGGGACGCCCGTGGTCCGGATCCCCACCGGCTTTCCTCCCCGCGCCGCCCTCGGGCTGCTCCTGGGGCCCATGCTGGGTCTTGCGGACCGGGCGGGCTGGGTCGAAGGGCTGAGCGAGGGGGTCGCCCAGGCCGGTCGGTTGCTCCGGGAACTGGCGTCGGAGTGGGGTCCGGGGCGGCCTGCCGCGGAGAACCCGGCGAAGGAGCTCGCGCGAGCCCTGATCGGCCGCCTGCCGGTGGTGTACGCCGCGTCTCGGCTGGTAGAGCCTGTGGCCCTGCGGTGGAAGACCCAGCTGAACGAAAACAGCAAGGTGTACGCCACGTGGAACGTTTTCCCGGAGCTCAATCACAACGAGACCGTGGGGTGGGCGCTCCGAGGCCAGCCGGAGGGGCTGCTCCAGGTGGTGGTCCTGCGCGATCCCGACGACCCCCCGCGGCTCGTGCGGCGACTGGAGGTGACCCGGGAAGTAAGCCTTGGCGCTGCCGCCGGGTACCACGAGGTGCTGGCGCGCGGAGAGCACCCGCTCGCCCGGGTGATGTCCCTCGTCTTGTTCGGGGATCTGGTGAGCGTGTATCTTGCATATCTGAACGAGGTCGATCCCACCCCGGTGGCCGTCATCGACGAGCTCAAACGGCGACTCGCGGGCGCCTAGCGCATGCCCGGGCGCCACAGGTCGTCCGGGGGGAGGAGGCGGAGCCGGATGGCGCGGGTGTACCTGGAGAATGTGACCAAGCGGTTCGGGAACGTGGTGGCGGTGAACCGCGTAACTCTGGAGATCCCCGACCGTCAGTTCACGGTCCTGGTGGGCCCCTCTGGATGCGGGAAGACCACGTGCCTGAGGCTCATCGCCGGGCTCGAGGAAGTCACGGAGGGGAACGTGTACATTGGGGATCGGCTGGTGAACGATGTCCCGCCCAAGGACCGCGACATCGCTATGGTCTTCCAGAACTACGCCCTGTACCCGCACATGACCGTGTACGACAACATGGCTTTCGGGCTGCGGCTGCGGAAGTACCCGAGGGCGGAGATCGACCGCCGGGTGCGGGAGGCTGCGGCCATGCTGGGGATCGAGAACCTGCTGGACCGCAAGCCGCGGCAGCTATCGGGAGGCCAGCGGCAGCGGGTGGCAGTGGGCCGGGCCATCGTGCGGGAGCCGCAGGTGTTCCTCATGGACGAGCCCCTCAGCAACCTGGACGCCGCCCTGCGAGTCCAGACGCGGGCGGAGCTCAAGAAGCTGCACGCGCGGCTGCAGACGACCACCGTGTACGTGACCCACGACCAAGTGGAGGCCATGACCATGGGCGACCGCATCGTGGTCATGCGGGACGGGGTGGTGCAGCAGGTGGACACACCCCTGAGCCTGTACGAGAAACCCGCCAACGTATTCGTGGCCGGGTTCATCGGCAGCCCTTCCATGAACTTCGTGCCCGGAGAGGTACGGCAGCGGGACGGCCGGCTGGTGTTCGACGCCGGGACCTGGGCGGTGCCCATCCCGTCCGACCTGCAGGAGGTGGTGCGCCCCTGGGAGGGCAAGCCGGTTATCTTCGGCATCCGGCCGGAGCACGTGGACGACGCGGCACTTCGCAACGGCCAGCTCCCCCCCGACTCAGTGATCCTGCGGGCGAAGGTGGAGGTGCACGAGCCCCTGGGTTCGGACGTGATCCTTTACCTGGACGCGGGGGGGCACTCCCTGGTGGCCCGGGTGGACGCCCATACGCGGGCGAAGATGGGCGACGAGGTGGTCGTGGCGCTGGACCTGCGGAAGATGCACCTCTTCAACGCGCAGACGCACGAGGCCATCATCTGAAGGGTCACCCGCTAAAGGGTCACCCGCCGAAAAGGGGAAGCCGCGGCGCTACGAGCTGCCCTTGTCCTCCAGCGCCCTCTGCGCCAAGTCCCCCAACGGTGCCAGCAGCCGCGTGAACTCCATGGGGAAGATGAACTTGGTGGCCGGGCTTTCCCCGAGGGCTTTCAGGGTGTCCAGGTACTGAAGGGTCATGGTCCTGCTGTCCACCCGGTGGGCCACGGAGAAAATCTTGTCCAAGGCCAGGGCAAAGCCCTCCGCGCGCAGGATGGCTGCCTGGCGGTCGCCTTCCGCCTTCAGGATCGCGGCCTGCTTCTCGCCTTCAGCCACTTTGATGGCCGCCTCCCTCTTGCCGTCCGCCTCGGTGACCACGGCCCGCCGGTTCCGCTCCGCGGACATCTGCCGCGTCATGGCCTCTTGCACTTCGCGGGGTGGGAGGATCTCGCGGATCTCCACCGCGGTGACCTTGACCCCCCAGCGCTCGGTGACCTCGTCCAGCTTCGCCCGCAGCACCTGGTTGATCTGCTCCCGTCGGGCCAGCACGTCGTCCAGCACGATGTCCCCGATCACTGCCCGCAGGGTGGTGGTGGCGATGCCTCGGGCGGCACCCGCGAAGTCCGCCACCTGGATCACGGACGCCTCGGGCTCCACCACCTTCCAGTAGATGAGGAAGTCGATGTTGATGGGCGCGTTGTCCTTGGTGATGCAGGTTTGGGAGGGGATTTCCAGGAATGCTTCCCGCAGGTCCACCCACACCGCGCGATCCACCAAGGGGATCAGGAATACGATGCCGGGCCCGCGCTGGCCCACGGACCGGCCGAACCGGAACACCACCAGGCGCTGGTACTCCCGGACGATCTTGACCGCGGAGAGAAACAGCCACAGGCCGGCGGCCACCGCCGCGGCGATGTACAGCATGAAAGCCACCTCCCGGGTCCGTCCCAGCTCCCCAGCTCCGCGGACGGTTCCCGACGTATCTTTTTTGAGGGCGGGAGGACTTATTCCTGCCAGCGCGGGGTGGCCCATGGACGTTGTGGCGGTGGACCTGGGTGGCACGTGGGTGCGCGCGGGTCGGGTAGGCTCAGACGGCCAGGTCCGCGGGAGCCTGCGGGTTGCGACCCCGCAGGCGGGGCCTCAGGCGGTGGTGGAGGCTATCGCCGGGGTGGTCTGTGAACTCCTCGAGGGAGGACGGCCGGAGCGGCTGGGCGTCGCCGTGCCCGGTCCGCTCAGCGTCCGGGACGGTGTGGTGTTTCAACCTCCCAACCTGCATGGTTGGGGCGAAGTGCCCCTGCGGGCGATGCTGGTAGAAAGGCTGGGTTGCCCCGTGGTGCTGGAGAACGACGCGAACGCTGCCGCACTGGGGGAGTGGTGGAAGGGGGCAGGGCAGGGGTCCCGTCACATGGTGTACGTAACGGTGAGCACCGGGGTGGGGGGTGGGCTCATCCTGGACGGCACGCTGTATCGGGGCGCGAGCGATGTGGCGGGGGAGATCGGGCACGTGATGGTCGACCCCGCCGGGCCCGTGTGCCCGTGCGGCCGCGTGGGGCACCTGGAAGGGATCTCGGCTGGGCCGGCCATCGTGCGGTGGGTGGAAGGTCGCCTACAGGAGGGGGAGCCGAGCACGCTGCGCGGGCAGCAGCCGCTTACCGCGGAGCGCGTGGCCGCGGCCGCGCAGAACGGGGACCGGCTGGCCCTGGAAGCTTTCCAGCGAGCGGGTCGCTACTTGGGGTGGGCGGTCGGGGGACTGCTGAACCTGCTGAACCCTGAGGTGGTGGTCGTCGGTGGGGGAGTTGCCCGGGCTGGCGCGGTGCTGTTCGAGCCGATGCTGGAGGCAGCCCGCGCCACGGCCTTCCCCCGGGCGTGGGAGGCGGCTCGGGTGGACCGGGCCGTTCTCGATGACCAGGCCGGGCTGGTGGGGGTGGCGTACCTGGCCCTGCGGGCTCAGGGGGTCGATCCTCTCGGGAGGTGAGGCTGTGGGAGAACCGGTGGTGCGACAGGTCGGCGGAGCAAGCCTAGAGCTGGTGCGGGGCGACATCACCCAGCAGGAGGTGGACGCAGTGGTCAACGCCGCAAACCCCTCGCTCATGGGGGGAGGAGGCGTAGACGGCGCCATCCACCGCGCAGGGGGCCCCGCCATCCTGGAGGAGTGCAAGCAGATCGTGCGCACACTCCCAGGGCATCGGCTCCCACCCGGGGAGGCTGTCCTCACGACCGGCGGAAGGCTACCCGCGCGCTTCGTGATCCACACCGTGGGCCCGGTGTGGCGCGGGGGGACCGAGGGCGAAGACCAGGTGCTGGCGCGCGCCTACCGGTCCAGCCTCCAGCTCGCCCGGGAGCACGGGCTGCGGTCCGTGGCATTCCCCTCCATCAGCACGGGCGCGTACGGGTTCCCGGTGGAGCGCGCGGCTTCGGTGGCGCTGCGCACCGTGGTGGAGGTCTTGCGGGAGAACCCGGGTGCCTTCCAGCGCGTGCGCTTCGTACTCTGGAGCGAGCGGGACCTAGATACTTACCGCCGCACCCTGGAGGAGCTGCTCCCCGCTACAGAAGCAGAAGCAGGGGGTTCTCCAACAGGCGTTTGACCTCCGCCACGAACTCGGCAGCTCCGACGCCGTCTGTGACCCGGTGGTCCGCGGACACGGTGAGCTGCAGGATCGGCCGCGCCACCACCTGGCCCTCCCACACCACGGGCCGTTCCTGTGCCCGGCCGACGGCCAGGATCCCCGCCTGAGGGGGCTGGATGATGGCCACGAAGTTGGTCACCTCATACATGCCCAGGTTGCTCACGGAGAAGGTGGCCCCCGCGAGGTCCTCTTGGCGCAGCCGCTTGGCCCGCGCGCCCTCCACCAGCCGCCGCGCCTCCCGCGCCAGTTCCCGCAGGGGGAGTCGGTCGGCGTCGCGCAGGACGGGCACCACCAGCCCGTCCGGAGTCGCCACCATGATGCCCAGATGGACCCGGCGGAACCGGCGCACGGTCTGGTCGTCCAGGACCTGACTGTTGAGCTCGGGGAAGCGGCGCAGGGCAAGCCCCGTGGCTTTCAACACCAAGTCGTTCACGCTGAGACGTTCCCCTTCCCCGAGCGCCTCCTGAAGCTGTGCGCGCAGCTCCAGGGCCCGTCCCACGTCGGCCTCCGTGGTCACGTAGAAGTGCGGGATCTGCTGCTTGCTTTGAACCACTACCCGCGCGATGGCCTGCCGCATGCGGGAGAGGGGGAGGTCCTCGAAATCCGCCTCCGGGCTGACCGGTGCGGGTCGCGGGGCCCGCTGAGCCGCCCGTTGCTCCACCCACGCCAGCACATCCCGTTCCACCACGCGGCCTCCGGGCCCGGTCCCCTTCACCTCCCGCAAGTCCACCCCGTGCTCAGCTGCCAGCTTGCGCGCCAGAGGCGAAGCCTTGACACGGACAACGGGCTCCTGGGGGGGCGAGACCTCCGGCTGGGGCGCGGCCGGCGGGGCAGAAGGCTGTCCCGGCTCAGGGGCGGCAGCGGATGGTTCCGGCTCCGGGACCGCCGCAGCGGCGGGCGGGCCGTTGATGTACGCGATCACAGTCCCCACGGGAACCGCCTGGCCTTCGGGGACCGTGATGTGCAGAATGCCTCCGGCCTCCGCCTCGATCTCCACGTTCACCTTATCCGTCTCGATCTCCGCCAGAACCTCGCCGGGCTGTACCCGCTCACCCTCTCGCTTCCTCCACGCCACCACCTTGCCCTCGGTCATGGCGTCGCCCATCTTCGGCATGATCACCTCAGCCATGCTCTCCTCCTGCGCACGCCAGAAGCCCGGTTCAGGCCAGCACCCGGCGGATGCCTTGCTCGATCCGGTCCTCGTCCGGGAACGCGAGTCGCTCCAGGTTGCGGGCGTATGGGGCGGGCACGTCTTCGCCCGTGACCCGCTCCACAGGGGCGTCTAGGTCGTCGAAGCAGCGCTCGTAGATGCCGGCTGTGATCTCCGCCGCCGCGCCAAAAGGCCGCCACTGCTCCTGCACCACCACCGCCCGGTGCGTGCGGCGGACCGAGGCCGCCACCGTGTCCAGGTCCAGCGGCCGCAGCGTTCGCGGGTCCACCACCTCACACTCGATCCCCTCGCCCGCGAGTCGGTCCGCCACCGCCAGGGCCAGGTGCAGCATGCGGCTGTAGGCCACCACCGTCACGTGGCGGCCCGGCCGTACCACCGCCGCCTGCCCGAAGGGCACCGCGTGCTCACCCTCCGGCACGGGTCCCTTCACCCCGTACAGGGCTGCGTGCTCCAGGAAGATCACGGGGCTATTCCCGCGGATGGCGGTCCGCAGAAGGCCCTTGGCGTCCGCGGGGGTGGCGGGGGCCACCACCCGCAGGCCGGGGAAATGTCCGTAGAAGGACTCAAAGGACTGGGAATGCTGGGCCGACAGCTGCACGCCCGCACCGTTCGGCCCACGGATCACCAGGGGCACGGAGACCTGGCCGCCGGAGAAGTACCGCACCTTGGCTGCGTTCTGAAGGATCTGGTCCGCGGCGGGCAGCGAGAAGTTCCAGGTCATGACCTCCACCACGGGCCGCAGCCCGAGCATGGCCATGCCGATGCCGGCGCCGATAAAGCCCAGCTCGGAGATGGGTGTGTCCACCACCCGCTTGGGGCCGTAGCGCTCCAGCAGCCCTTCCGTGATGCGGAAGGTGCCCTGGTACAGGCCGATGTCCTCCCCCAGGAGGATCACCGTGGGATCCCGGTCCATCTCCTCGATCAGCGTGGACCGCAGCGCTTCCCGGTAGGTCATCTCTGGCATGGTCAGTCTCCGTACACGTCGCGGTACAGCTCCTCGGGCGGAGGTTCGGGGCTTTGCTCCGCGAACGCCACCGCCTCCTGCACCCTCTGGTCCGCCCAGCGGGCCACCTCCGCGGCGCGGGCGTCGTCCAGGGCGCCGAGGGCCCGCAGCCGGCGCTCCACCAGCACGATGGGGTCACGCTGGCGCCAGCGCTCCACCTCGTCCTTGGACCGGTAGGACTGGAACAGGTCCGCGGCCCCGTGGCCCGCGAAGCGGTACGTGACGGCCTCCACCGCGTACGGGCGTCCGGTCCCGCGTACCTCCTGCACCACCCGGGTGGCCACCTCGTACACGACCACGGGGTCCATGCCGTCGCAGCGCTCGTTGGGGATGTCGTAGGCGTCAAAGCGCCGCGACAGTTCCGTGACCGCGGACGCTCGTTCCACGGAGGTCCCCATGCCGTACTGGTTGTTCTCCACGACGAACACCACGGGGCACATGCCGTCCCTCCCCCACAGCCCGGCCAGGTTCGCCGCCTCGTGCAGCGCCCCGCTGTTCATGGCGCCGTCCCCGAAGAAGCACAGGCACACCCGGTCGGTACCGCGGTAGCGCAGGGCGTACGCCGCACCCACCGCCAGCGGCAGGTGCCCGCCCACGATGCCGTAGCCGCCGTAGTTCCCCCGCGCCACGTCGAACAGGTGCATGGACCCACCCTTGCCCTTGCAGGTGCCGGTCAGCTTGCCGTACAGCTCTGCCATCACCGCGCCCGGATCGGTCCCGCGCACCAGGGTGTGCACGTGGTCCCGGTAGGACACGAAGAAGATGTCGTCGGCCCGCGCCGCGGACAGAAACCCCAACGGCACCGCCTCCTGCCCGATGCCCACGTGCAGGTAGCCGCCGATCTTGCCGCGCCGGAAGCTGCGCTCGGTCTGCTCCTCGAACCGCCGCACGAACACCAGGGTGCGGTACCAGTCCAGGAGAGTCTCCACGGGAACCGCCAGGGACTCCGCGTGCGGCTGCATGCCTCCTCCCGCTACAGGTGGGCCAGGGCCCGGAGGTCGACCCGGCGCTGCACGAAGTTGGTGTACACCTCGCCCCTCCGGAAGAACGCGTTCTCCAGGATGGCGCAATGGAGCGGGATGGTGGTGCGCACGCCCACCACCTCGAACTCCCGCAGGGCGCGCTCCATGCGCGCGATCGCCTCCCCGCGGTCGCGCCCCCACGCCACCACCTTGGCTACCAGTGAATCATAGTACGGCGGGATCGTGTAGCCCGCGTACACGTGGGTGTCCACGCGGACGCCAGGACCGCCGGGCGGCACGAACCCCACCACACGCCCCGGGGACGGGCGGAAGTCGTGGGCGGGGTCTTCCGCGTTGATCCGGCACTCGATGGCGTGCCCGCGGAACTCCACGTCCCGCTGAGCGAAGCGCAGTCGCTCGCCCGCGGCGATGCGGATCTGCTCCTGGACCAGGTCCAGGCCCGTAACGGCCTCGGTCACCGGGTGCTCCACCTGGATCCGGGTGTTCATCTCAATGAAGTAAAAGTTCTCCTGCCGGTCCACCAGGAACTCCACGGTGCCCGCGTTGGTGTAGCCGATGCTCTGCGCCAGGCGCACCGCGGCGCGGTGGAGGTTCGCTCGGAGCCGCGGCGAGATTCCCGGGGCCGGCGCTTCCTCCAGCAGCTTCTGGTGGCGGCGCTGGATGGAGCACTCCCGCTCCCCCAGGTGGATCACGTTGCCGCGGGTGTCCCCCAGAACCTGCACCTCCACGTGCCGCGGCTCCTCCAGGTACTTCTCCAGGTAGACCTCGCCGCTGCCGAAGGCCGCCTCCGACTCCCGCTGTGCGGTCTGCAGCGCGCGGTCGAGGTCGTCCCGGTTGTGGACCACCCGCATCCCCCGTCCGCCGCCCCCGGCAGACGCCTTCACCAGCAGGGGATAACCGATCCGCTCGGCCACCGCCGCGGCCTCCCGTTGGTTCCGCACCGGCCCCGGACTCCCGGGCACCACGGGGACCCCCGCCTTCTGGGCCAGCTCCCGCGCCCGCGCCTTGTTCCCCATGGCCTCGATGACCTCCGGGGAGGGTCCGATGAAGGTGATGTGGGCGTCGCGGCAGATCTCCGCGAACCGGGGGTCCTCTGCCAGGAAACCGTAGCCCGGGTGGATGGCGTCCACGCCCAGCAGCTCTGCCGTACTGAGGATGTTGGGGATGTTCAGGTAGCTGTCCGCCGCGGGCGGCGGCCCGATGCAGAACGCCTCGTCGGCCATGCGGACGTGCAGGCTGTCGCGGTCCGCCTCCGAGTACACCGCCACCGTGCGGATCCCCAGCTCCCGGCAGGCGCGAATGACGCGCACCGCGATCTCACCCCGGTTGGCCACGAGGACCTTCTTGAACATCCTGAAGGCGTTCCGTCAGCCGTTCGGGTCGATGAGGAACAGCGGCTGCCCGTACTCCACGGGGGCGCCGTTGTCGACCAGGATGCGGACCACCCGGCCCCCGACCTCGGACTGGATCTCGTTGAACATCTTCATGGCCTCGATGATGCACAGCGTCTGGCCCGGCTCCACCCGATCGCCCTCCTGCACGAACGGGGGCTGGTCCGGGCTGGGTGCGCGGTAGAAGGTCCCCACCATGGGCGCGTGCACCGGGACCCAACGGGTTTGGGGCTCCCCCGCGTCCGCGGACGGTACCGGAGCGGGTGCGGGCACCGGAG